>JBAYES010000001.1:0-101050 GCA_041667545.1 Candidatus Omnitrophota bacterium
AGGTTGAAAACGGAATGGTCATAGTATAAAATTGATTTCAAATCGATTACAAGCATTTTTGGTTCAACATGTTATAATTAAAGAGATTGTAGCAAATATAAAAAAAACAACGAGACAGCACTGTCCTGATCTATTATTTTAACCGTTCGAAGGAAGAGAAACTCACCGGCAAACCTTTTCTTGAGGATACAGAGCATGGCATATTCGCGATCCGCAGTCCGCATCGTCCGAATCATATCGGATTTTCGATCGTGAAGCTAAAAAGTGTAAAAGGGAACGTAATTACTTTTTCAGAAGTCGACATTTTAGACGACACACCGCTTCTGGATATTAAGCCTTACGTCAAGCATTTTGACAGCCGGGATAAGGTCAAAAACGGCTGGATAGAAAGACACTTCAAAACAGGCAAGATTCCCAAGCGTACTAGACTATAGTACACTTGTTCTACACCATAGAACACCCATGTCGCAAAACTTGCATACTTTTTGCGACAATACCCCGATGTCATCCCCTTGGAAAAGGGGATCCACTTGTCACAAATAATAGGCACTTTTTGTGACAGCTCATAGACCTTTCTTGGTTGAAAATACCGATTGACAATATATCCCTAATGCTATACACTTATTCACAAGTGTAAACAAATAAGGAGTATAAAAATGGGCTCAAAAGAAGCTGAACTTATTCAATTTCTTAAGCAAAAAGGGGGAATGGCTAGTTTTTCCGAATTCGATAAGGCTGGATTCAATAAGGCCATTATCAAAGTTAGCCTTACGAATGAAAATATTAAAAGACTAGATAGAGGGCTTTATAGTCTTTCGGAAGGCATGTCATTTTCTAATCCTGACCTTATAGCAATCTCAATAAAAATTCCAAAAGGAATAGTATGTCTTCTATCTGCCCTTGCCTTTCATGAAGCAACAGATGAGATACCTAAATATGTTGATGTTGCGATTCCTCGTGGTACTCACGAAAGCAGAATTAAGTATCCGCCTGTAAGATTTTACAGGTTTGCTCCTGACACATGGAAGGCAGGGGTAGAGAAGCACGAAATTGAAGGACATAAGATTAAAATTTATAGTCTGGCAAAAACAATTGTTGATTGTTTTAAATTTCGCAATAGGATCGGAATCAATGTAGCTCGGGAGGCACTTAAGATTGCTGTTACAGAAAAACACGCTAAGCCTACGGATATCATGAAATATGCTAAGATTTGCCGTGTGGATAAAATCATTAAACCAATACTGGAAACTATGCTATGAAAAAAGAAGTGAAAAATATTGAAGCCTCTGTTAAAGCTCAGCTTCAAAATAAAGCGAAAGAAACAAACCGTCCTTTTGCGGAAATATTGCGATATTACGGCATGGAACGTTTTCTTTATCGCTTTAGCAAATCAAAATATGCTGATAAATTTGTGCTAAAAGGAGCTCTTTTGTTTGCGGTTTGGCAAATGCCTGAAAGGCGCACAACGCTCGATATTGATTTCTTAGGTCGTTTCGATAATCAAGTGGTGGCTATCGAAACAGTGATGAGGGATGTTTGCGATGTTGCTGTAGATCCTGATGGGATTAAGTTTGACTCGACAACTGTCCAAGGCCTCAAGATTAAAGAAGATGCTGACTACGAGGGTGTCCGTATTAAATTTACTGGTTTTTTGGATCGCGCACGCATTCCGATGCAAATCGATGTTGGATTTGGCGATATTATTCATCCAAAGATTAGGGTTATTAATTATCCGGTTATTCTTGATTTTCCGAAACCTCATTTAAATGGATATCCTCAAGAAAGTGTGATCAGTGAAAAATTTGAAGCCATGATTAAGCTCGGTCTTTTGAATAGCAGGATGAAAGATTTTTATGATATCTGGCTTATGACGAGGCAATTTGAATTTAAGGGGGCGAATATCGCTATCGCCATAAAGAAAACCTTTAATAATCGAAAGACGGATATTCCTAAGAAAAAACCTTTGTTTGCTGATGAAATTTATGATGAAAAATCCGACAGGCAAATGCTGTGGAGCGCGTTTTTAAAAAAGGGAGATATGCAGCACACTCCGAAAACTTTGTCGGAGACGGCTAAGACAATTGAACGTTTTCTTCTCGAACCAATTTTGGCGCTCAATGGTAACGTTGCGTTTGATAAGACGTGGAAGTCTCCGAAGGGATGGGCATGAGAACTTTCGCACTCGGTGATATACACGGTTCCTATAAGGCGATGATGCAGTGCTTTGAGCGTTCCAAGTTTGATTATAAAAAAGACCGCCTGATCGTGATGGGTGATGTCTGCGATGGGTACCCGGAAGTCAAACAGTGCATTGATGAGCTTTTAAGGGTCAAACACTGTGATCTGGTCATTGGCAATCATGACATGTGGGCTCTCGACTGGGCGCTTAAAGGTGATATGCCGGAGATATGGACAAGTCAGGGCGGTGATAGGACGATGTCTTCATATAATGGCGGCCCTATGCCGAAGGAGCATATTGATTTCTTAAAGAATGGCCAGCTTTGGATAGAAGACAACAATAAAATATTTGTTCATGCGGGTTTTGTGCCGGATTTGTCATTGGAACAAAATAGCGCTCAGGTACTTGTGTGGGACAGGGATTTGTTGAAAGACGCATGGGAAGCGGCTAATTATAGGCGGGAAGCTCAGATCACAAAGTATGACGACATTTTTATCGGACATACGACAACAGAGCTTTACAGAACGCTTGAGCCGATTCATGTTTGCAACGTATGGGATTTGGACACCGGGGCCGGTTGGTCGGGAAAGCTGACGATCATGGATGTCGATACAAAAGAATATTGGCAGTCGGACCTATCAAAGGATTTATACGGCGGATTGCCGAATCAATTGTAACAAGGTGATCAAATGCGTAATTTTCCGATTATCCATATTGTAGGTTTACCGGGTGCGGGGAAAACAACATTAGCCTTAAAACTAAGTAAAAAACTAAATTTGCCTGTTTTTCGAATAGGCTGTTACAGGGCGAAATATTCTTCGACGCCGATCGGAGAAGCTGATACCTGGGTGGCGCTCTATAAGGATTTATCGAAGCGAAAATGGGGAAACTGTATCCTCGAAACTACAGGATTAAATTTCAGGGAAGAGTTCTTGAGGAAGGTTTTGCCATTCGATCGAATATTCACGATCAAATTAGAAGCGTCTAAAAAGACTCTCATGGAAAGAATAAAGAAAAAGAAGAAAAAAGAACAGGGAGGTAAGTGGCCTTTTTGCGGGCAATATCGTGATAAGGATGAATTTGTCAAAAAACTTTTTAAGAATTTTAAAAATATTCCGGCAAATTATAAAATAAATACAAATCGATTAACAGCAAGAGAAGTATATAATGAGGTGGTCGAAGAAATAGGAAAAGACAAGGTGATATGGGAGTATAGATAAGAAGGGATAAAAAGGGGAAGGCAAATAATGAACGGTAAAGGTAAAAAGATGGTCATAAGAAAAGGCCAAAAGAAAACCGGACGATTAAAGATCGGGGATAATTGGAACGCTATTACGATAATAGCGCTTTCTCAGAATAATCCTTTAAAGGCTATCGCGGAATTTGTTGAGAACAGTATTGACGCTAAGGCTAAGAATATCACTATCGTTCGGGGACGGAAAAAAGGGAAAAATTTCTTAAAGATATCGGATGATGGCAATGGTATCCCAAAGAATTCAGGAGGACAGCCTGATTTTAAGTACGTTGCCACACATATTTGTGATTCTGTTAAAAAGCGACTAAAGAAAGAGGGTGTGGAGGGGATTCAGGGAGAATTTGGGATAGGCCTTCTTAGTTTTTGGACAGTCGGAAAAAATCTTGAGTTACGCTGTTGTGGTAATGATGAAAAAGTCTATCAAATGAAAATGGAGAGCGGTAAGCCGGGGTATAAAATTATTACCTCGCGGGCCCTTGTCGCTTTTTCGGGAACAGAATTGGTAGTTACAGATCTTTTATCCGGCCTGCGTCAGTTGTCGGGAGAAAAAATCCAGAGATATCTGGCATCTGAACTCAGGGACCGTATTCGGCAGGGCGGAGTTGAAGTTCGTATATTAGACCGCTTTACGCGAAAAGAATATTTGGTTGAACCGCGTAAATATAGCGGCCAGCTTATCTATCATAAATCCATTTTGTGTGAACCACTGGGTGAAGTTTACGCGGAAATTTATCTAAATGATCCTCGCCAGGAAAATCAGATTAGTTTGTATCGTTCCGGAACACGTGTTCTGCCGTCTGTGTGTGTTTTGGATATTTTTAATAAAGAGCCCTGGTTATCGCAGTATTTCCAGGGAATTCTTGACGCTCCATTTCTTCAATTGACGCCCGGGACACGTGACGGTGTTATTCACGATGATCGCCTTAAAGCTTTTGCCGATGCTTTGGGACCTTTAGAATATGAGCTTAACAAGATCGTAGAACAGCAGAAAAAACAGCAGGATGAGGCGGCTAACCGGAATATTCTGAAAACCGTTCAGAGGGCGCTTCAAGACGCTATTTTATCTCTTCCTGATGAGGAGTATGATTGGTTCGATGTGTACACGAAAGGAAAAGGCCCCAGAGTTAATAGACCCGCTGATGTCAAGCCTTATGCGGTTGAAGATATTGTTTCCATGGGGCAAGATGGTTCATTGAATGATAAAAAAGAGGATAAGGGGCAAAAACAGTTTTTTGAGTATGCAGGTCCGCTGCATAGAGTAAAGATCGTTCCCGCGTCATGTACAATATCGGTCGGACAGGAAAAAGTCTTCACTGCCGTATGCCGCGATAAAAGTAACAGGACAGTAGACGATGGGCTGAAGTTTCAGTGGAAAGTTCTGGAAGGCAGCGGCCGGCTGTCAAATCACAATAATGAAATGACAACTTTTGCCGCTCCCGAAGAACCTGAACTTTGTCGTTTAGGGTTGACCGTTTCGCAATACGCAACAGCTTCGTTTGAGGCTGAAACGATCATAACAGTTACAGACCAGGTTATCCCTGAAGTAAAAGCTCAAGGTGCTTTGAAAAAAGGCTTACCCGGATATACTCTGCAGAAAGCCCCGGGCGAGTTATGGCGTTCTAAATATGACCGGGATAAAAATATAGTAATAGTGAACAGCGGTCACAGAGATTTCATCTATTCAAGCCGGCAAAAATCCCGAAAGGTTCGTTACATCTGCAGTCTCTACATAAAAGAGCTTGTTTTAGCAAATTTTTTGGAATTAAACAGAGAGGATCTTTTAGAACGTATGATAGAGGTTTCACTATATGCGGAGGAGGCGTTAAAGTAAATGACAAAAACGAAGAAATATCTCTACATTAAGACTTTCGGATGTCAGATGGACTCGGTATTATACTATTTTGCTGGAGTATCTTAAGATGATATATGATAATGAGCTATGCCGCGAATTTGATTAAGATTGGTATGCCAAATGCAAAGTTGACATTTCCATCATATATGTCAACTTTTATGCTGTATCGTTGACTTAAATGATGAAATGAAGGAAGAAGATAATGACTGAAAAATTACGGAATATTGAAGGCGGAAAGGTTGTTTTATATAAAAAAGGGCTTGAAGTCCAATTGAGGGAGGAAACCGTTTGGCTTAACCAGGCTCAGATGGTTTTATTATTTCAAAAAACAAAGCAAAATATTAGTTTGCACATCAATAATATCTTCAAGGAAGGGGAATTGCGCAAGAATTCAGTTGTCAAGGAATACTTGACAACTGCCAGCGATGGGAAAAAGTACAAAACCGCATATTACAACTTGGATGTCATTATATCCGTTGGATATCGCATTAAATCCAAACAAGGTACCCTATTTCGTATTTGGGCGACAAGGGTATTAAAACAGCATTTGATTGAAGGATATACCATCAATGAAAAACGACTTAAAAAGCAGGAGCAAAAATATCTTGAACTTAAAAACGCTGTCAAATTGATTGGTAATGTTGTGCAGATAGATAATCTTTCGTCAGAAGCAAAAGGTCTGGCACAGGTAATTTCAGAATATACCCGAGCGTTGGATATTTTGGATGATTTTGACCATGGAAGATTAAAGGAGCCGAAAGGTCAAAAAAGTGATAAATACAAAATGACCTATCAAGAGGCCAGAACTATTATTGAAACGATGAAAGAAAAGTTTAAGGATTCTAATATTGTTGGCCAAGAAAAAGACCAGGGATTTAAAAGTTCTCTCGGAGCGATTTATCAAAGTGCCGGTGGCAAGGATGCCTATTCGACAATTCAGGAAAAAGCAGCACATTTGCTATATTTTGTAACCAAGAATCATAATTTTGTGGATGGGAACAAAAGGATCGCCGCAACACTATTTATTTGTTTTCTTAAAGGTAATGGGATTCTGTATCGCAAAGATGGAAGTCGTATTGTTGATGATAATGCTCTTGTTGCCTTAACCCTCATGATTGCCGCAAGCAACCCGAAAGAAAAAGATGTGATGGTGAAGGTGATTATGAATTTGATTTGTTAATGAGGAGATATTGTTAATGGATAAGGAATTTAAATTATCACGTGTTTCAGGTACTCCTGTTAGTAATGAAGAGATCCTGTCAGATTTAAAGAGAGTATCGAAAATTCTTAATGAAACAAGGATGACTCAGAAAAACTACGAGCAGTTTGGTCAATTTAATTGTAGTACTATTATCCGTCGATTCGGTTATGGAATAAGGCTGTGCAGATGGTAGGCCTATCTGTTTCTAACGAAATAAATATTACCGAAGAACGATTATTCGAGAACATTCTACGTTTATGGCAGCATTATGGAAGGCAGCCAAGAAGAAGAGAGTTGGCGGAGGAACCGTCAGTTATATCTCAAAGCCCTTATAATCGGCGCTATGGATCATGGACAAATGCGCTAAAAGCCTTCATTGAATATGCGAATTCTTCAGAAATAGGATATCAGAAAAGAAAATCGGCTAACACAAAGAACAAACTACGAGTGGAAAGACGAGATCCGTCTCTGAGATTGCGTTGGAAGGTGTTAAAAAGAGACCGTTTCACCTGTTGTAAGTGTGGCGCAAGCCCTGTACTTAAGGTAGGGGTAGAATTCCACGTCGATCATATTATGCCTTACAGTAAAGGTGGAGAAACAGTGTTTGAGAATTTGCAGACTCTTTGTTCGACCTGCGACATAGGAAAGAGTGATTTGTGATTTTAATTAGAGTCGATGAACGATCGTGACTAATTGTGGATTCATATACGACTAAAGGATGTTTGTAGATGATTGATAATAAAACAGATAAAAAAAAGCGAGTTTTTCTGAGGACTTTCGGTTGTCAAATGAACGAGCGGGATTCTGAGATCATTTCGGGGATGCTTGAGGGGAAGGGGTATGAGATCACCGGAAATGAGGGCGAGGCGGATGTTATTCTTTTTAATACCTGCAGTGTGAGACAGCATGCGGAAGACCGTGTTATAGGCAATCTGCAGAAGCTTGCTTCCCGCAGGAAAAAGAACCCCGGATTCAGGATAGGGGTCCTGGGGTGTATGGCCGAAAGGCATGGGGAGATGCTTTTAAAACAATACCCCCAGGTCGATCTTGTGGCGGGGCCGAACAATATCCCGGATATCCCCGGTCTTCTTGACAGGGCAATGAACGGCGAAAGGCCCGCGGCCACAGGCATCCGGAAACGGCCCCGTAAAGACGCGTCGATCGGACACAAAAAAGGGACACTTTCGGATTTTGTTAATATAACCTACGGCTGTGACAATTTTTGCTCGTATTGTATAGTACCCCATGTGCGCGGCCGCGAGGTGTCCAGGAAAAAGATGGAGATAGTCGAAGAGGTATGGGCTCTTGCCGATAGGGGATGCAAGGAAGTTACCTTGCTCGGACAGAACGTTAATTCCTACGGCAAGACGCTTAATAGCAAGACCACTTTTCCGGATCTTCTGGAGGCCGTAAACAAAGTGCGCGGCATAGAACGCATACGTTTTGTCACAAGCCATCCCAAAGACGCGGGCATGTCTCTTTTCAGGGCTATGAGAGATCTGGAAAAGGTCTCGGAGAACCTGCATCTCCCTCTTCAGTCGGCTTCCGACAAAATACTTGATCTTATGAACCGAAAATACAAATACGGAGATTATTTGAAAAAGGTGGATGATTACAGGAAAATACTTCCGGAAGGCGGGTTAAGCACGGATATTATTGTGGGGTTCCCCTCTGAAAAGGAAAGTGATTTTGAGGCGACAAGAAAAGCTCTTGAGGAAATATCATTTAACTCGGCTTTTATATTCAAATATTCTCCCAGGCCTCCCGCTATGTCGGCATGCCTTGAGGATGATGTTCCGGAACAAGAAAAGAAGCGCCGAAATACCGAACTTCTTGCCGTACAAAAGAAAGTCTCGCTTAAGAAAAACAAAGACCTTATCGGCAGCACGGTCGAAGTTCTGGTAGAGGGAAAAAGCCGTATGTCGGAGAGCGAAATGGTGGGCCGGGCCAGGAATAATGTTACATGTGTTTTCCCTGGAACGGAAGAGCTTACAGGCAGTCTGGTGAAGGTCAGGATAGCGGGAGCGAGCCCGAATACGCTTAAGGGCGAAGTGGTGAGGGCAAAGGGGTAAGGGGCAAGGGGGAAGGGGTAAGAGGTAATGGGGAAGGGCGAAGAGGGAAGGATAAGTGGTATATAAAGAAAAGAAACCGGCATTGATCGGCATGCTCGGGCCTACGGCCAGCGGGAAAAGCGAGGTCGCGGCCCTGCTCGCCGAGAAGATAAACGGCGAGATAATCTCATGCGATTCAATGCAGATCTATAGAGGTATGGAGACAGTTACGCAGGCTCCGTCCGGTGATATCACATCAAAGGTCAAGCATCATCTGGTCGGGATCATATCCCCGGAGAAAGAATTTAATGCGGCCGAATTTGTTACTCTTGCCTCACGGGCTGTTGATGAAGTGATCTCTCTCGGCAAGATCCCCGTTCTTGCGGGCGGAACGGGTCTTTACGTTAAAGCTCTTCTCGAGGGTATTTTTTCGTCGCCTCCCGGGGATGATGAACTGCGGCAGCGTCTCGCGAAGGAGTCCTCCGAAAAGGGCGGCACCTATCTTTACGATAAACTTAAGAAAATAGATCCCGAGGCGGCTTTAAAAATAGATCCCCGGAACATTCGCCGCGTCATAAGGGCCCTGGAAATTTTTGAACTTACCGGAAAGACATTTTCAGAGAAAAAGAACGAAACAAAAGGTATTGCGGACGCATATGATGTTAAGCTCTTTGCTCTCGAAGTATCCAGAGAGGCCCTTATAGAGAGAATTAACAAAAGAGTGGAGAATATGTTCTTATCCGGGATCGTGGATGAGGTTAAAACACTATCTGTGAAAAATATGAGTTCCACCGCTTCTAAGGCTCTCGGGTTAACCGAAGTATCCGGGTTTATCGCCGGGAAAGCCGGGCTTGAAGATACCAAGAGTGAAATTAAAATAAAGACACGGCAATACGCCAAACGCCAAATGACATGGCTACGGGCGGTAAAAGGTTTGGAATGGGTTAAATCCGAAAAAGCCGCGGGAGATATAGCTTCTGATATCGCGGCCAGGCTTGGTTTTACCGGATCCGGCGGGAGGGAATAATATTTGAATGTATACCACTAAACCCATATCCAAAGAGCGCGAAAAAGCTTTTCTTGTCACCGTAACACAATATGGAAAAGAAGAACTGGATCTCGCGGGAAGAATTGATGAGTTTGAGACGCTTGCTTCTTCTTGCGGCGCCGTAATAGCCGGAAGCGAGGTGTGCAGGATAAAAGAAATAAAACCCAACCTTTTTATAGGCACTGGAAAAGCTGAAGAGATAGCCGGGAAGGCGTCGGAACTCAAGGCGGACAGCGTAATTTTCAACAATGACCTTTCTCCGTCACAGCAGAAGAATCTTGGCGAAAAATTCAATGTCAAGACCATAGACCGTACCCAGCTGATACTGGATGTCTTTGCCAGAAGAGCTACTTCTTTGGAAGGCAAGGTCCAGGTCGAGCTTGCCCAGCTCATGTACCTTCTTCCCAGGCTTAGCCGTTTATGGCTGCATTTCTCGAAACAGGCGGGCGGTATCGGCACCAGAGGCCCCGGAGAACAGCAGCTTGAAGTGGACAGGAGAAAGGTTCGGGAACGTATTTCCCGTCTTAAAAAGGAACTATCTGAGATAACGCGCCAGAGAGGAGTTCAGAGGTCACGCAGGGAAAGGTTCTCAATGCTTTCCGTCGCGCTTGTGGGCTATACTAACTCGGGGAAATCAACTTTGTTCAACGCGGTAACGGCGGCCAAAGTAAAAACAAAGGATCAGTTTTTCAGTACGCTCGACCCTACCGTAAGAAAGAAACACCTGCCCAATAATCAGGTCATTCTTTTGTCGGATACCGTAGGGTTCCTGAACGATCTTCCGCATCATCTTATCGAAAGTTTTAAGGCCACTCTCGAGGAGGTTAAGGGAGCGGATATACTTTTCCACGTCGTGGATATGAGTGACAGCCGTATAGGCGAAAAGATGGGAGCGGTGATGCAGGTTTTGAACGACATTTCCGCCTCAGACAAGCCGATCTTTACCATACTTAATAAATCCGACATCGTGCCCGCCGGGCCTCAAACCGAAAGGATAAAACGCAAATTCCCGGGTTCTGTGGTTGTTTCCGCCTTGAAAAAGGAGGGGCTGTCGGCGATAGACGATATTCTGATGAGATATATCGACAAGGATATGGAAGATATGGAAATAGTCCTTCCTCCCGGGCATTATTCGGTAGCCGCGGTTATAAGGGAAAAAGGAGAAGTCCGTTTCGAGGAATACCGGGATGAGGGTCTTTTTCTCCATGCCCGGGTGCCTAAAAAGATGAAACGCCAGATCTTTAAAACACTCGGCGCATCGGGCATAGATCATTGATCTGATATCTGAGCCTTGACAAAAATCACGACAGTGATATAATTTTGGCACTCGTAGTAAACGAGTGCTAATGAGTTTAAGCGTGAAAAATACTTTCAGGCGAAATTTTAAGAGGTTTTAAGGTGAACGGCACAAAAAGGGATAACAGAAAAGACGTGGTCCTGGCTCACATAGTTGAAGAGCATGTTTCAAGCGCTATGCCCGTAAGTTCCAGGGTTGTCGCGGAAAGGCTGGGAGGCGGAGTGTCCAGCGCGACCATAAGGAACGTCATGAGCGAGCTTGAACATCAGGGGCTGATAGAACAGCCGCATACTTCGGCGGGAAGAGTGCCTACCAATGCCGGGTACAGGCGTTATGTCAGCATGAAAACAGAAAAAGTGAGCTATAGAAAAAGGGAAGCTGACCGGCTGGCTTTTGAATACGGGCTCAGGATAGAGACGATAAAGGAACTTATCGAAAAAACAACGCATCTGATAAGCAGGGAATTACATAACGCGGGCGTAATGATGTGGCCGGGGGAGAACAATCTTTATCTCAAACATCTTGAACTGGTCAAGATAAGGTCGGAAGTGGTTCTTGCCGTGCTTATCACAATGACAAACGCGGTCAAGAACCATCTTGTAAAACTCGATCGGGATATAAGTCCCGAAGAGCTCGTGAGAGTATCAAGGTATGTCAATGAGAACTATTCTGAAAAGCCGGTAACAGAGACATTAGAACACATACGGGAAGAAATAAAAAGCGATGCCTTAACGGGGCGGTCCGATGTAAGAAAAGTAGCTCTTACGGCGCTCAGGATCCTGGACGGAATAGCTATGGAAAATATCGATAATGAGCTATACTGGGAGGGAATAGACAATTTCATGAGCGAACCGGAGTTTTCCGATATAAGTTTTATGCGCAGAGTTTTCCAGATATTTTCGGACCAGAAAAAAGAGCTTGCCGATATTTTTACCAGAGATCTTTCATCGGGAGACATAAAGGTGTATATAGGGGATGAATGCGGAGTGGAAATCCTAAAGGATTGCAGTATAGTAACATGCGGGTATTTTTTAAGGGGTAAGGCCGCGGGACGTATGGGTGTTGTCGGCCCGACCAGAATGGATTACGACAGGGCGTTAAGAATGGTTAGCTGCTTATCCGGATTGATAAGCGCCAAACTCGAGGAGATAGACGGGTAGTCATGCATAAAGACAAAAAACATAAGAAGAATATCGAAGGTGAAGTTATTTCGGAAAGCGAAGCCGAGAATGAACTGACGGAAAAGGCCATGGAAGAGCTTAGGACAAAGGCGGCCGAAAGAGATGAATACTACAGTAAATGGCTGAATGTCCACGCGGAATACGAAAATACGAAAAGACGCCTTGAGAAAGAAAAGTATGACCATATAAGGTTCGCCAATGAGGGAATAATATCCAGATTGTTCCCCATAATGGACAATTTCGATATGGCTTTCGCGGCTATGGAGAAAGCCGAGGATAAAGGGGCTATGCTCGAGGGGATAAAACTTGTTCAGAAAGAGTTCCACAGGGTCCTTGAAGATTCAGGAGTAAAAAAAATAGAGACCCTGGGTAAACAGTTCGATCCCAATATTCACGAAGCTGTAATGGCTGTGGAGACAGAGGATATCCCCGATGGTGAAGTGGTTGAAGAAGTAAGGCCGGGGTATATGTTGAATGACAGGTTATTGCGCGCCGCCCAGGTAAAGGTGGCGAAAAATGCCCCGGATAACGAGGAATAACAATAGTAATAAGGAGGATAGCAATGGGAAAAGTTATAGGGATAGATCTTGGGACAACTAATTCTTGCGTGGCCGTTATGGAAGGAAAGGAGCCTAAGGTAATAGCAAATGCCGAGGGGACAAGGACCACGCCCAGTGTTGTGGCTTTCACCAAAAGCGGGGAGAAACTTGTCGGCCAGCCCGCGAAACGCCAGGCGGTGACCAATTCGGATAACACTATTTTCAGCATAAAGCGTTTTATGGGGAGACAGCATTCCGAAGTGCAGGAAGAAGAAAAGCTGGTTCCATACAAGGTGGAAGACGACAGCAAGGGGAATGTAGTGGTGGCCTCTCACGGTAAAAAATACACTCCTCCCGAGATATCGGCAATGATACTCCAGAAAATGAAACAGACAGCGGAAGATTATCTGGGAGAAAAAGTTTCGGAAGCCGTTATTACCGTTCCCGCTTATTTCAACGATTCACAGCGCCAGGCTACAAAAGACGCGGGGGAAGTTGCCGGGCTTAAAGTGCTCAGGATAATCAACGAACCAACGGCCGCGAGCCTGGCTTACGGGCTTGACAGCAAAAAGAACGAAAAAATAGCCGTTTTCGATCTTGGCGGCGGAACTTTCGACATATCCATACTGGATGTGGGCGAAGGAGTGTTCGAAGTGAAGTCCACTAACGGCGATACGCATCTTGGAGGGGACAACTTCGACCAGAATGTCATGAACTGGATAGCGGAAGAATTCAAAAAAGAGCATGGGATAGATCTCAGGAACGACAAGATGTCGCTTCAAAGGCTCAAAGAAGCGGCTGAGAAAGCTAAATGTGAGCTTTCTTCGAACCTTGAGACGGAGATCAACCTGCCGTTCATAACAGCGGATGCCTCGGGGCCGAAACATCTTACGATGGCACTTACAAGATCGAAATTGGAACAGCTTGTGGACTCTCTTGTAGAAAGGACAAAAGAACCTTGTTACAGGGCTCTGAAAGATTCCGGTTATTCCCCTTCGGAAATAGACGAGGTCATACTTGTTGGAGGGCAGACGCGTATGCCCAAAGTACAGGAAGTGGTCAAGGAGATATTCGGGAAAGAACCCCACAAGGGAGTAAATCCCGACGAAGTAGTGGCGATAGGGGCCGCTATACAGGGCGGCGTTCTCAGCGGCGCCGAAGGCCTTTCGGATGTGGTTCTTCTTGACGTCACTCCGCTTTCTCTGGGGATAGAGACATTAGGCGGGGTAATGACAAAATTGATAGAACGCAATACGACAATACCTACTAAAAAAAGTCAGGTATTTTCCACTGCCGCCGACAATCAGACCGCGGTTTCCATACTGGTTCTGCAGGGCGAGAGGGAAATGTCGAGCGACAACAGGACTCTTGGGCGTTTTGACCTTGTCGGAATACCTCCGGCTCCCAGAGGCATTCCCCAGGTAGAAGTGACGTTCGATATAGATGCCAACGGTATTGTGCATGTTTCGGCAAAAGACAAGGCCACCGGCAAAGAACAGTCCATAAGGATAGAATCTTCAAGCGGGCTTTCTAAGGAAGAAATAGAAAAGATGAAGGCCGATGCCAAATCGCATGAAAGCGAAGACAAGAGAAAGAAAGAGCTTATCGAGGCGAAAAATCAGCTTGATAATCTGATATATGCCACCGAAAAAGCGGTAAAAGAATACGGCGATAAGGTCTCGGAAGACGAAAAGAAGAAAGTAACGGAAGCGGTGGAGGAAGCCAGGAAAAAACTTTCTTCCGAGGACGTTGCCGAGATCAAAAAAGCGCAGGAAGAGCTTCAGAAAGCCAGCCATAAACTTTCGGAAGAAATGTACAAGGAGGCGCAGGCTAAAGCTCAGGCGGAAACCGCTGGCCAGGACGCCTCGGCCGGAGCCCGACCGGACGAGAACAAAAAAGAAGAAGATGTTGTCGACGCGGATTACAAAGTGGACGACGACAAGGAAAAGAACGGGTGAGGCTTTAAAATAACGGACATTTTCAACTGAAGGAAGACATGGCAGATTACTACGAGCTATTAGGCGTTGGCCGGGACGTTTCCGGGGACGACCTCAAAAAGGCATACAGGAAACTAGCCCTTAAGTACCACCCCGACAAGAATCCGGGAAGCAAGGAAGCTGAAGATAAGTTCAAAGAACTGTCACACGCTTACGAGATCCTGAGCGATCCGGAAAAGCGCTCAAGGTATGATAGGTTCGGCGAGGCGGGTTTTCAGCATGGGGGGTCGGGAGGGTTTGATTTTCACGACCCAGGCGATATTTTTAGGGAGGTTTTTGGCGGCGGTTTCGGCGGAGCTTTCGGCGGGATATTTGACAGTATGTTCGGATCCGGACAGTCAGGAACCCGCGGTCCGAGAAAAGGACGCGATCTGGAATATTCTCTTACTCTGACCTTTCTTGAAGCGGTCAAGGGTATTACCAAAGAGATAAAGATCCGGAAATACGACATATGTTCTTCCTGCAAGGGCTCGGGAGCCCGGCCCGGTACAGGGAAGGCCAGATGTTCAAGATGCGGAGGGACCGGCCAGATCTCGAGATCTGCCGGGTTTTTCAGCATAGCGACGACATGCGATACCTGCGGCGGAGCGGGTGAGGTCATCAAGTCTCCGTGTTCGGACTGTTCGGGAAGCGGCAGAGTGCAGGTCTCCCGGAAGATCACGGTTACGGTGCCCCCCGGGGTCGATACGGGCGTCAGATTGAGGATATCGAAAGAAGGCGAACCGGGTTACAATGGCGGGCCGTTCGGCGATCTGTATGTGTCGTTGAGGGTCCTGGAACATAAGTCATTTTCCCGCAGGGACTACGATCTTTTATACGCGGCCGATGTATCCTTTGCCCAGCTTGCTTTGGGAGACGAAATAAATGTTCCCGGGATAGAAGGGGAAGTAGGTTTTACTATCCCGCCCGGAACCGCTTCAGGGCGTGTTTTCCGTATTAAGGGCAAGGGAATTAAACGTCTGGACGGCCGCGGAACGGGGGATCAGCTTGTAAAGGTGAATGTTATTATTCCAGAAAAGCTTAGTTCGCGGCAGAAGGAACTTTTAATGGAGTTTGACGAAAGTTTTGTAGGGAAGAATACCAAAAAAAAGAAGACCATAATGAATAAAGTAAAAGAGATCCTTTCATAAAAGGAGAAAAATGCCTACCTACGAGTATCAGTGTAAAAAATGCGGGTACAGATTCGAAAAATTCCAGAGTATGACCGAATTGCCGGTAAAAAAATGTCCCGAATGCAAAGGTTCTGTGAGAAAAATGATAGGGACAGGCGCCGGCCTTATATTCAAGGGAAAAGGTTTTTACCAGACCGATTATAAATCTACCGGAAGCGGGACAAAAAAGCAAGATGATAAAAATCCCGCGGAAACCCCCTGCGGTAAACCCGGGCCATGCGGTTCATGCGCAAGTTAAAATGAGGTTTTCTGAATGGGTTAAAATAGACAGGCCTTTTTTTGCATGGGTTCCGGCCTGCTTATGGGGTTTGAACATCCTTGTCCTTTCACTGCTGCCTTATAGACTTACTCCGCAGCTTACGGTAGGACATTTCGATAAGTTGTGCCATTTTTCGATCTATGCTGTTTTCGCGTTTCTTGCGGTATGGGGACTAAAAAGGTCATTTAAAAAACCTACAGCAAAAAACCTCTTGTTAGTGTTGATATTGACCATTGGTTATGGTATCTTAATTGAAATATTTCAAAGGTTTGTTCCGGGAAGGGAAGCATGTGTATACGATGTGCTTTTCAATTCGGCAGGTGTTTTTACGGGTATAAGTTTCGGAAGGGTGACATTATGGCGGAAGTAAGGCCGTTCAGAGGGTTGGTTTATGATCCCGTGACAGTGGGGGATGTTTCCAGGGTAATGGCTCCTCCTTACGATGTAATATCGGATGAAAAGAGGGAGGAGCTCTACGGTAAGAGCGACTTCAATGTGGTCAGACTAATACTTGGTAAAGATGTTCCCGGGGACGGCCGGAATGACAATAAGTACATTCGATCAAAAAAAGCCATGAACGATTGGATGGAAAAAGGAGTTTTGGCCACGGACGAGCAGGAAGCCTTTTATGTATATCTTCAGCAGTATGAAGTAAAAGGGCGAAGGTTTAGCCGGACAGGCTTTTTGGGGCTTATGAAGATAGAGGGGACGGATGTGGTTTTGCCGCATGAGCATACCCTGTCCAAACCCAAGGAAGACAGGATGAGCCTGATAGGGGAGGTAGAGTGTAATTTAAGTCCCATATTCGGACTGTACAGCGGGGACGAAGGATATATTTCCGGGAAACTTAAGAATGCCGTATCTGGACTTACACCGTTCACGGACATTGAGATCGATGGGGTAAGGCATGTTATCTGGAAGCTTTTTAGCGCCGATGTGATATCAGAAATATCGGAGGCCATGGAGACGAGAAAGATCTTCATAGCCGATGGACATCACAGGTACGCTGTTGCCAAGGCTTACAGGGATCTTTGCCGTTCCCGGGAAGGGTACGACGGACGGGCTGACCATGTTCTTATGTACCTGACAGATATGGATGATCCCGAAAATCTCACAGTTCTTGCTACTCACAGGGTAATAAATAATATCCCGGAAGATGTAAAGAACGGTATTTTGTTGAAGATAGAGCGATATTTTAATATTACCGAGATCAAGGGGCTTTCCGCTCTCATGGATAAAGTGGAGGAGCTAAGACGGAAAAGCTATGTTTACGGTTTTTTTGACGGCATTAGATATTTTCTTATAGAACCCCGGGAAACGGAAGATTTGAAGAACCTCATACGCAACAAACCCGAGTCATGGAAAGATCTTGACGTAAGTGTTCTTCACTCGGTCATATTAGAGAAACTTCTGGGGATACAGGCAAAAGAAGGCGATGTAAGCTACGCGAAAGAGCCGGAAGAAGCGGAATCGCTCGTGAAAGAGGCAGGCGGCAGAGCGGCTTTTTTCCTTAATCCCACAAGGGTAGAGCAGCTTCGGGCGGTAGCTGAAGATGGAGAGATGATGCCCCAAAAATCGACATATTTTTACCCTAAACTTTTAACGGGACTTGTGATGAACAGGTTCGAAGACCAGAAAGAAAAAGTGATATAGGCGTTCTCTTTGGATTTTAAATAAGGACAAAAAATGTCATTTTTCTCCAAAAAACCGATCTTCGGGAAAAAGAAAAAAAGGGAAGTGCCCGGAGGCCTTTGGACCAAATGCCCGGGGTGCGGTGAACTTCTTTACAATAAAAAGCTCAAAGAGAGCAACAATGTCTGTGCTAAATGCGACTATCATTTCAGGCTTGGAGCGTATGAGCGTATAGAGAGCATGGTCGACCCGGATACATTCTGTGAAATGTTCAAGGACATGGAAAGCAAAGATCCCCTGAAATTCAAAGGCCCTACCGGGTATCCTACAAAAATAAAGAACGATCAAAAAACCACAGGCCTCAAAGAAGCCGCGGTGGTAGGGGAAGGGTATCTTGACTCCCGGAGGATAGCCATAGGGGCTACGGATTCAAGGTTCATAATGGGATCCATGGGGTCTGTGGTGGGAGAGAAAATAACCCGTCTCATAGAGTTCGCGGATTCAGAAAAGATCCCGCTCATAATAGTTTCGGGTTCCGGAGGCGGGGCTCGTATGTACGAGGGAATGTATTCTCTTATGCAGATGGCGAAAACAAGCGCCGCGCTCGACCGGTTCAACCGGAACGGCGGGTTTTTTATTTCTCTTCTGACCAATCCTACAATGGCCGGAGTTATGGCAAGTTTCGCTTCTCTCGGGGACGTAATAATCGCGGAACCAAAAGCGCTTATAGGTTTTACAGGGCCCAGGGTCATTCAACAGACAATAAAACAGGATCTTCCCGAGGGGTTCCAGAGTTCGGAGTTCCTTCTTGACCATGGATTGATAGACATGATCGTGCATCGCGACGAGATGAGGAAAGCCCTAAGCGCTCTTATGGGATACACTTCGTAAAAATCGGGGAAAAGGTTATTTAATGGCACAGGTGAGTTTGAGAAATGTTGTTAAAGAGTTTCCCGGAGGGATAAAAGCCGTAAACAATGTAAGTTTCGGAGTAGATAATAAGGAATTCCTGGTTCTTGTAGGCCCTTCGGGGTGCGGGAAATCCACGACGCTGCGGCTCGTAGCCGGCCTTGAAAAAGCCACTTCAGGCGAGATCTTCATAGGTAATAGAAAGGTGAATGATGTTCCCCCCAAAGACCGGGATATAGCTATGGTCTTTCAGAATTACACGCTGTATCCGCACATGACCGCCTACGAAAACATGGCTTTCGGGCTAAAACTCAGGAAATATCCGCAGGAAGAGATAGATACACGGGTACGGGAAGCGGCAGGTATACTCGGTATCGAGAACCTTCTGACAAGAAGGTCGCGGGAGCTTTCCGGAGGCCAGAGACAACGGGTGGCTTTGGGAAAGGCAATAGTCCGTAAGCCCCTGGTATTTCTTTTTGACGAACCCTTGAGCAACCTCGATATTAAGCTCAGAGTGCAAATGCGCACGGAAATTCGCAAGCTTCACATAAGGCTTCAATCCACAATGATATACGTCACGCACGATCAAACCGAAGCCATGACATTGGGCGACCGTATAGTCGTAATGAAAGACGGTATAGTACAGCAGGTAGATGTGCCCGGTGTGGTCTATAACAAACCCGTTAACAAATTTGTGGCAAGTTTTATCGGGGCTCCGCCCATGAATTTTATGGAAGGCAAGATCATCAAAAGGGAAAGAAAACTCTATTTCGACGAAGGGAACTTCAGGATAAGACTGGTGGAAGGTATGTACGACGCTCTCGAGGCGTATACGGATAAAAGGTTATTAATGGGAATAAGGAGCGAGGACATACATGATAAACTCAGCGTATCAGAAGCTCCTCCGGAGAACATAGTTACGATGAATTGTGATGTCGTTGAGCATCTGGGGTCGGAGGCGTATATCCATTTAGACACCGGCAAACATGTTCTCGTTGCCAGGGTTCCGGGGGATGCTAATCCTCAAGTGAACCTGGATATGGACATCGTTTTCGATATGAGTAAAGTTCACTTTTTCGATAAGGCTACCGAAAAAACAATTGTTTAGGCTTTTATGCCCAATTCCATAACCCCGGCGGTCAGGAAAAATATCCTGGTCGCGCTTTTTCTGGTTATATTCTTTACGATACTGTGGAATGTCAGTTCCATAGGGGTTTCCATTTCAGGCCGAGTTCAGCATATAGAGATCATCATCTTAAGCGTTGTGATACTGGCCGGCGCCGTTCTGATGTTCCTGTGGAGCAATCTCGGCGTCGTTCCGGGCCTGCTTTCTTTTCTAATGGCCATGATATTTCTGGCCCGGCCGCTCAAAGCTACAGATCCCCAATATTATGCCGCGCTGATAGTGGTATTTTTCGCGTTTATTCTTGGGGGATATCACTTTAACAGAAAAGGCCTCAAGGCTCTGCAGAAACACAAGGTTACCATGGAGAAGATCTCCGAGGACAACAACCTTATAAGCGATCATATGCGTAACAGGGACAGCGAGGTCTCTGCCATGGGTAAAAAAATAGACGGTCTTTTAAAGCTTAAGGGCATAGCCGATAAGATAGGTGTTATTCTTAAGGAGGACGAAATACTCGGCGAGGTCGCTAAAGAGACATTCAATATTTTCGGAAATGACAACAGAGTTCTGCTTTTTACGGTCAGCGAGGAAACAGGCGGTCTTAACCTCTCTATCACCCTTAAGGGTACAGGCAGAAAAGCTTTCGAAAATAAAAAAGGCGGTATTTTTGACAGTTGGGTCATGAAAAACACCAAAAGTCTTTTAGTAAAAGATGTGAAAGAGGATTTCAGGTTTTCCGTGAGAGGGAAAGAAGGAAAAGATGATGCCGCATCGCTCATGGTAAAACCTCTCATTATGGAAGGCAGGGTGCTTGGTGTGTTAAGGGTGGATTCCCCCAAAGAAGGGGTGTTTACATCACATGAACTGAGAATGCTGGATATTGTCGGGGATCTCGCGGCCGTGGCCATGGAAAATGCCAGGCTTTACAGGCGGACAGAAGAGCTGGCGATAAAGGACAGCCTTACCGGGCTTTGCGTCCACCGATATTTTATGGAACGCCTTGACGAAGAAGTAAAAAGGGCATTAAGGAGCGGAAATTCTTTTGCTCTTCTTATGATCGACATCGACAATTTCAAGGTTTTTAATGACGAGTATGGCCATATGACAGGTGACGCCGTTCTTCAAAGCATGGGCGCCATATTAAGGAGCAAGGCGTCGGCGGGTGATACCGTGGCGAGATACGGCGGTGAGGAATTCGCTTTTCTCGCTCTTCATGTAGACAGAGCCCGGGCGCTGGAGATCGCCGAAGAAATAAGGGCTGAAGTTGCGGATACGCCCGTAATGGTGAGAAGAAAAGAACGTTCGGTAACAGTATCTATCGGAGTAAGTATTTTCCCCGAAGACGGCAGACTCAGGGATGACATTATAATGGAAGCCGATAAAGCGCTTTACAGAGCAAAAAAGAAAGGCAAGAACCGGATATGCTGAAAATGAGACCCTTTATGCTTTTAGCTCTGAACATATTGCTGGTCCTGGCCAGTTGGGCGGCATATAATTTTCCTCAAGCGGATGAGTATCTGTTCCTGTTCATTATTCCGACGGTTTACGTTTTAATGCCGTTCGTTCTTTCAATCAGACAAGCGTTGGCCGTGACGGCAATGAATTTTTTATTTTTGGTATTTTACGGCATACTGGGCGTACTTAATCCCATAGACATAACGGCCTTCATTTCTCTTTTTGCGATTGTAGGTTCGATAAGCTATTTGTGTTTCTGGATCTATCGGAGTTTTGTGGAATTTTATGAAAAGGAATCCGGCAGGGCTCAGAGACAATATAATAACCTGGTCTCAGAACTTGAATCCATAGACAGGAGGGGCAGGAAGATAGAAACAGAACTTGTCAGGATATCAAGGCTTTACGAGATCACAAAGAAACTCGCTCCCGCGCTTACATTCGAGGAACTTTTGGAGGTGCTTTTCGATTTTCTTGAAGAGAACTTCAGCCTGAAAGCGGCCCATCTTATGGTATGTTCCGGAACGGAATGTGTAAGGTGTATTTCAAGAGAGATAGCCCCGAACGAAGAACCTCCTAAAGAAAGCGCAAGTATGGATACATCAAAGATCCTTGATTATTGCGCCGCGCATGAAATGAATTCTTTATTCGTTACGAAAGAAGAATCCGGAGAACTTTTCGAGAACATGAACCTTACTTCGGAGACTTTTATGCTGTTCCCGATAGCCGTGAGAGGAGAAGTTTCGGCTATTCTTGCTGTTGAAGGCGCGCAAAGGTCAATGTACGGAAGGTTCAGGATACTTATACCGCAGATAGCCCTGGAATTCCGGAAGGTCCAGTTGTACGAAAAGGTCCAGGAGCTTTCCATAATGGACGGGTTGACGGAAGTTTATCTGAGAAGGTATTTGATGGAACGGTTGGAAGAGGAGATAGACAGGGCGAAGAGGCTTAACCTGACATTTTCTGTGGGAATGGTGGATGTAGATCACTTCAAGGATTGTAACGATAGATACGGCCATCTTGTGGGGGACGCCGTTCTTAAAAAGATCGCCGATCGGCTGAAAAAATCGGTTCGGGAAATCGATATGATAGCGCGTTACGGGGGGGAAGAATTCTGCCTGATCCTCCCGGAAACCACCGAGGAACTGGCCATGACCGTAGGTGAGCGCGTAAGAAGGTCTGTTGAAGAGGAACCCATAAAAGCGTTTGATGAAGAACTTAAGCTGACCGTCAGTGTGGGAATAGCGACATATCCCGAGGATGGCGAAAAAATAGAGACTCTTTTGGAAAAAGCCGACACCGCTCTCTATAAAGCCAAACGCCGGGGCCGGAACACGGTTTGTAAAATATGACCCGGCGGCGACCGTCGGGACCGGCAAAGTGAAGACCACGCTGGATTTTTATTTTTTGAGATGGTATACTGCATTCTCACAAAATTACGGAAGGGTAATAATATGAAAAGGTTTTACGTTTTAGGGAAACCGGGAAAATTATGCGCGGTCTTTTTGTGCCTCTGTCTTGTCGCGGGCGGCGCTTTGCCTTCGGAAGCTTTCTGGCCCGGGGCAGATACCGGGTCCGATCCGGAATTTTCCAGACAACAAAAAAGAAATATGGAGATACAAAAAATATTGGATAAAGCCAGGGACGAGCGGGGAGTGAATAATTACAAAAGAGCGAGATCTTTCGGGGAAAGAGCTTTGAGGCTTGACCCGGACAACTATGCCGTTAAAGCGTTTTTGGGGCATTTAGACATTGCCGAAGAAAGATGGGAAAAATATCAGTCTGACCTGAAAGAGCTTAAGATAAGGCAGAAAGAAGAGGCAAAAGCCCAAAAAGAGGCTGAAAAAGAGCTAAAAAGAGAGGAAGTTTCCCAAAAACGAGCTGAAGAGGAAGCGGCTAAATTGGAAGAGCGAAAGGAAGATGTTCCGGTTAAACAAGTTATGGCGGAAGAAAAGCCCGCGGTTGATATGCCTGATGTAGATAGAGTCTCTGAAGATGCCGAAAGTATTCCGGGAGAAAAGGAGATCTTTCCCAAAAGAGAAGATCCCGAGATGGATCTTTTAGCGAAGTCGGGCCATTCCATAGTGGTAGACGGGGATAGAGTGGAATATCTACAGGAAGAAGGACGCATAACGGCGGAAGGCAATGTTTCAATACAGTATGGCGATGTGGTGCTTAACTGTGACAAGATATCCATAGACACTAATTCGAGAATAGCGCTCTGTGAAGGCAATGTCCGCATAGTGCACCCCAAAGGGGTATTGGAAGGCGATCTCATTCGTTATGACCTGGCAAATAAGGAAGGAGAGATAGTCGGGGCGGATCTTAAAGCATTTCCGTGGTTTGCCACAGCGGATGAGACGGGCAAGGTCGGGCCCAATGAATATGTGCTTAAGAACGGGTACATAACAACATGCGACGAAGATGAACCGCATTATCACCTTAAAGCCCAGGAAATACGTGTTTTCCCGAACGATAAGATCATAGCAAAAAATGTTATCTACTACATAGGCAAGATCCCTGTTTTGTGGGTGCCTTATTATTATCAGCCCAACATAGAGTTAAAGACAAAGGTACAACTGATCCCGGGCAGTACAAGCGATTGGGGCTATTTTCTTCTCTCCGCATGGCGGTTTCATATAAAGGGGAACACTAAAGTTGATATACTTTCCGATTACCGGACCAAAAAAGGTTTCGCTTTCGGCGCCAATCTTTACTATGATCTCGACGATACCGGCATAGAGGGGTTAGGTAAAGGCCTTTTAAGGGGATACTTTATAGATCAGAATGGTTTTGGCACGTATGAACCATCTGAATTTAGGGATGAAGGAACGCAGCAGAGATGGAGAAGGCGTATCCAGTGGAAACATCGTTTGAATTTCGACGAAGAGACCACTGGTATAGTGGAATTCAATAAACTGAGTGACGAGCATGTTCTCAAAGAATATTTTTACAACGAGTACGAGGAGAATAACCCCGTTCCCCCCAACTACATATCCATTATAAACACAAAACCGAATTATTCCTTCAGCCTTGAGGCCCACAAAAGGTTCAACGATTTTTATACGGTGACGCAGCGTCTTCCCGAAGTAAAACTTGATGTTTTCGAGCAGAGGTTGTGGGATACGCCTCTGTACTACGGTTCAACTTCTTCCGCTACCTACTTCGAGAAAGAATACGCTTATCTTTCATCGCCGTCCGAGAAAGTGGGCAGAGCCGATACCTATCAGAAACTTGCCTATGCCACAGGTATAGGCCCTTTGAGCATTGTGCCTTACGGTACACTTCAGGGAACGGCATATAGCCGGACAAAAAATCAAAGTCAGGCCGCTGTACGGGGTACCTTCGGCGGGGGGGTAGACACTTTTATCAGGTTTAGCCGTGTGTTCGACATTAAGACAGATTATCTGGGACTTGATATAAACGAGTTAAGGCATATAGTCGCTCCCAGGGCTCAATATTATTACACTTACAGACCCAGCATGAGCAGGGGACATTTTTACCAGATGGACGAAATAGACGCCCTGGAACATCTTAACGGTATAGCGTTCTCATTAGAGAATAAACTGCAGACCAAGAGAGGGATGCCGGGAGAAATGGCTTCGGTGGATCTTATAAGGAGCATAATACGAACGGATTATTCTTTCAGAGAGAAAGAAGGCGGGCCCCGGTTCAAAATGCTTCATTCCGACCTTGAAGTCAGGCCTTATAGCTGGTTGTATTTCGATAATAGGCTTGAGATAGAGACAGAGAATTTTTCCGTAAAGACAAATAGTGTTGAGGCCGTCCTTCAGCCCTGGTGGAATTTTCAGGCGGCTTTGGGATACCGCTACGAGAAAAGGATGGATGATTCAAGGAATCAGCTGACATTCGATACGAATTGGGTTATAAACCCGAAGTGGAGCGTAGGATTATACGAACGGTTCGATCTTGAGAAAAGTGATATTGAAGAACAGCAGCTTACGATCACAAGGGATCTTCACTGCTGGGCGGTAGATGTAGTTTACAACGTCAAGGGAAAAGATATCTTTGAAGACGATTTTACATTCTGGTTCGCTTTCAGGCTTAAAGCTTTCCCGGACCTTCCGATAGGCCTTTCGAGATCATATAACAAAACTCCTCCGGGGGCGTTATCTTCGTATCCCAGGCCCTCATTAACGCCGGAGCCGTATAAGCCATAGTCCTTAGACCATAGTCCATAGTTTGGAGGAGGGGGAGGACAGGAGACAAAATGAAAATAACTATAGTAGGAAGCGGGTATGTGGGGCTGGTAACAGGCACATGTTTTTCCGATCTCGGGAATGAGGTTATTTGCGCCGACAGCGACAGCGCGAAGATAGGCCTTTTGAAAAAAGGCGGGGTGCCCATATACGAGCCCGGGCTTGAAGAACTTATAAAGAAGAACGTTAAAAGCGGCAGATTAAGTTTTACCACCGATATCAAAAAAGCCGTTTCCGGATCGGAAGTGGTTTTTATCTGTGTGGGGACACCTCCTAAAGATGACGGCAGCGCCGATCTCAGCGGAGTGGAGAAAGTATCCAAGGATATTGCCGAACATTTTGACTCGTACAAACTTATTGTGGAAAAAAGCACCGTTCCGGTGGAAACGGGAGAATGGGTGAGGCGCACTATAGCTAAGTTCAATAAGAGCGGCAGTGAGTTTGAGATAGCTTCCAACCCCGAGTTTTTAAGGGAAGGCTCGGCTATAAAAGACTTTATGAACCCTGACAGAGTAGTTATAGGCGTGGAATCGGAGAGGGGAGAGAAGATACTTCGCGATATTTACGAACCCTTGAACACTAAAATAGTGGTTACTAATATCAAAGGCGCAGAGATAATAAAACACGCGGCAAATTCGTTCCTGGCCGTGAAAATATCCTTTATAAACGCCTTGAGCAATATATGCGAGAAAACCGGGGCCGATGTAGAGCAGGTGGCCGAGGGCATAGGGCTTGATTCTCGAGTTAACAAGCATTTTTTAAGAGCGGGCATAGGTTTTGGCGGATCGTGTTTTCCTAAAGATCTTAAAGCTTTCATACATATATGCGAAAAACTGAGCTATGATTTCGGAATGTTGAAAGAGGTCGAAAAAATCAACGAAAGACAAAAGGAACTTGCCGTTGAAAAGATACGCAAAATGCTGTGGAATATGTCGGGAAAAGTGATAGCGGTATGGGGACTGGCTTTTAAGCCCGACACCGACGATATTCGGTCCGCCCCGGCCATAGACATAATAAACCGTCTTCTATCGGAAGGCGCCCGCATAAGGGCTTACGATCCCGTAGCAATGGATAATTCCAGGAAGCTGTTCGCCGATTCCCCTAACATAGAGTTCTCTCGGGATATCTACGATGCCGCGAGATCAGCGGACTGTATAGTTCTTATGACCGAATGGAACGATTTCAAGGAAGTAGACTGGAACAGAATAAAGAAAGAAATGGCGCAGACGTTTATACTTGACGGACGCAATATTTACGACCCTGAAAAAATGAGGGATCTGGGCTTTACGTACGAGGGAATAGGGCGGGGGGTGTAAGTCCATAGTCAATAGTCCATGGTCCATGGTCGATAGAAGGTCTTGTGCCGGGTTCACAAAAGCAGGTTCCCATTACGAACCTGGCACAGAAAAACTGTAAAAAAAGGAAACAAACATGATAGAAGGCGTAAAAGTAAAACAGCTGAAACTCATCCCGGACGATCGCGGCAGGCTTATGGAAATACTGCGGAAAGACGATGACTTGTTTGCGGAATTCGGACAGGTGTATATGACAACGGCCTTTCCGGGAGTTGTAAAGGCCTGGCATTTCCACAAAAAGCAAACTGACAATTTTACCTGTATAAGGGGGTGTATGCGTCTCGGTCTGTATGACTCCCGTAAAACCTCGTCTACATACGGCAAAGTCGAAGAATTCATAATAAGCCTTGATAGCCCGATGCTTGTTCAGATACCACCTGAAGTTTATCACGGGTTCAAGTGCATAAGCGAGGAAGAAGCTGTAGTAATAAACACGGTAACCGTACCATACGATAAGAACGATCCGGACGAATACAGAGTAGACGCGTTTGAAAATGATATCCCTTTCGACTGGAACGCCGTCATTGCGAGGCCCGCAGGGCAGAGCAACCCAAAAAACGAGTCGACTGAAACGCCGTCATTGCGAGGCCCGCAGGGCCGAAGCAACCCAAAAAACGAGTCGACCGAAACGCCGTCATTGCGAGGCCCGCAGGACCGAAGCAACCCAAGGAACGAGTCGACCGAAACGCCGTCATTGCGAGGCCCGCAGGGCCGAAGCAACCCAAAAAACGAGTCGACCGAAACGCCGTCATTGCGAGGCCCGCAGGGCCGAAGCAACCCAAAAAAACGAGGTAACCTGACATGAAAGGCATAGTACTCGCGGGGGGGCTCGGAAGCCGTCTTTTTCCTCTCACCAAAATAACCAATAAACATCTTCTTCCGGTTTACGACAAACCCATGATCTATTATCCCATAATGACGCTTGTCGACGCTGGCATAACCGAGATAATGGTGGTTACAGGAGGAAACCATGCCGGAAATTTCCTCCGGCTTCTGGGCAACGGGACCGAATTCGGCCTTAAAGGAATAAATTACGCTTATCAGGAAAATGAAGGCGGCATAGCCGAAGCCCTCGGACTTGCCGAATACTTTGCCGACAATGATAAATGTGTCGTGATCCTGGGAGATAATATTATAGAAAAAAGCATAAAAAAAGAAGTTGAGGAATTTTCCGCGCAGAAAGAAGGCGCGCGTATAATGATAAAAGAATCTTCTCACCCGGAAAGATTCGGCGTTGTGGAGTTCGAAGACAACAAAATAAAACGGATAATAGAAAAACCCAAAAACCCGCCCACAAATTACATAGTTACGGGAGTCTATATGTATGACGGCAAGGTTTTCGACTTTATAAAAGGTCTCGATCCCTCCGGCAGAGGGGAACTTGAAATAACGGATGTCAACAACATGTATATAGAAAAAGGCCAGATGGAATACTCTATGCTTGACGGCTGGTGGACCGACGCGGGTACGTTTACCTCTCTTCTCAGGGCAAGCAACCTTGTCGCGGGAAAGGATGCCTCCAAAAACCAAAGCGCGTCATAATATAACTAGATGCAAGCAACCGGGTGCAAGTTCTACCGGCCACCTACCATGGACTAATGACTATGGACTACACAACGAGAGGCGACATATGAGGCTGCTAATTACGGGAGGCGCGGGGTTCATCGGCTCCAACTTCATACGTCTTACACTTGATAGATACAAGGATATAAGGGTAACCAATCTCGATAAACTTACCTATTGCGGCAATTCGGCCAATCTTGAGGACATATCGAAAGATCCGAGATATTCTTTCGTAAAAGGTGATATCTGCGATAAGGGCCTTATGGAAGATCTCATCTCAGACTCCGACATTATTATCAATTTTGCCGCCGAGACCCATGTGGACAGGTCAATAAAATATCCGGATGACTTTATTGTTACCAATATTTACGGTACAAAAACCCTTCTTGAGGCCGCCCGTAAGAGCGGCATCTCAAAATTCATACAGATAGGGACAGATGAGGTCTATGGGAGCGTGCCGGAAGGCCTTTCCGCGGAAAGGGATACTTTAAGGCCCAATAGCCCTTATTCGGCGACAAAAGCTTCGGCCGACCTTTTGGCTCTTTCTTACTACACGACTTACGGCCTTCCCGTAATAGTTACAAGAAGCTCCAATAATTTCGGGCCGTACCAATTCCCGGAAAAAGTGATACCGCTTTTTATAACCAATCTTATAGACGGGCGTAAGGTCCCGCTTTACGGGGACGGCGGCAATATCAGGGACTGGATATTCGTCGGCGACAATTGCGAGGGCATAGACGTTATAATGCGTAAGGGCAAACCCGGAGAGATCTATAATATCGGCGGAGGCAATCATCTTTCCAACAAGGAACTTACCTATGCGATACTGTCGGCGATGGGGAAGGGGGAGGACTCTATAGAGTATGTAAAAGACAGGCCCGGCCATGACAGGAGATATGCTCTTGACTCTTCTAAGGCGGGGAAACTTGGATGGACCGCGTCTTCAGATCTTAACGGAGACATCCAAAGGACCATAAAGTGGTACAAAGATAATGAGTCCTGGTGGCGTGAACTGAAAAAGAAAGCCGAAATAATCACCTGGTAGCGTAAAAGATCTTCAGGGAACATAAGTTTTATGAAAATACTTATAACAGGGTCCGGCGGGATGCTGGGGCGGGAACTTCGCGGCGTTCTTTCAAAGGGAGAAAATGAAATAGCCGGGTTGGACATTGCTTTGACGGATATGGCGAAGCCCGAACCGGGAGTTTTTTATAATGTTAACATAAACGATGCCGAAGAGATCAAGAAGGTCTTTGAAAAAGAAAAACCGGATATAGTTATTCATACAGCGGCCTGGACAGATGTGGACGGCTCTGAGAAAGATCCCGAAAAGGCGCGTAAGATAAATGTCGAGGGGACTGTTAATGTAGCCGAATCGGCTCGGAAACATTCCGCTGACCTCTTATATATCAGTACGGATTTTGTTTTTGACGGCGGGAAAAACGCTCCGTATACGGAACTTGACGAGTGTGCTCCCCTAAGTGTTTACGCTAAGACGAAATGGGAAGGAGAGAACAAGGTCAGAGGATCTCTGGAAAATTATGCCATAGTAAGAACAAGCTGGCTTTTCGGCCCCGGGGGAAAGAACTTCGTTAAAGCCATAGTATCAAGATCTAAAGACCACAAAACGATACAGGTAGTGAACGATCAGACGGGTTCTCCGACATACACAAAGGATCTGGCCGATAGCGTAAAGAAACTTCTTGAGAAGGGGATAAAAGGCGGGGAAATATACCATGTATGTAATTCAGGCCAATGTTCCTGGTATGAGTTCGCCCTTAAGATAAAAGATCTTGTGCCCGAGATGAAAGATGTAAATATTGTACCCTTGTCTTCCGTCGAACTTGGCCGCTCGGCCCCAAGGCCCGCGTATTCCGTAATGAACACAAGCAAGTTCCGGGAACATACTGGCATGAGTCTAAGGAATTGGCAAGAAGCGCTGGAAGAGTACCTATGCGAAGAGGGAAGGGCAAAGAGGTAAGGGGTAAGGGCGAAGAGGGAAGGGCAGAGAGCGAAGGGTTATGCGGAATAGCGTTTTTCACGTCGTTGCGAGGGAGCGAAGGGTTATGCGGAATAGCGTTTTTCACGTCGTTGCGAGGGAGCGAAGCGACCGAAGCAATCTAATAAAATAAAAATAAGAAGTCGGAGAGCAAAGAGGTAAGAGGAAAGGGTAGTCCATAGACCATAGTCGATAGTCCATGGTTTGGGAACATGACTCCGGGTCTCGTGCCAGGTTCACAAAAGCGGGTTCCCATTACGAACCTGGCGAAGGGCGGAACGCCCCCGCCGTCATCCTGAGGAGCCGAAGGCGACGAAGGATCCCAAAAAAGGAAAACAATGAACACACATGCAGCATTAAAACAAAAGATCAAGAATAAAACCGCCACTGTGGGTGTCATCGGCCTCGGTTATGTCGGCCTTCCCATGGCCGTGCAGTTCGCCCGAAAAGGATTTGACGTTCGAGGTATAGACTTAAGCGCAAAACGTATAGCCAGATTGAAAAAAGGCGTTTCCTACATTGGCGACATATCGGACGCGGCGATAAAAGAAGCCCTCACATCCAAAAAATTCACCGTAACATCGGACGCTAAGCACTTAAAAAAATGCGATGTTGTTATAGTCTGCGTACCCACTCCCATAAATAAGGCCCTGAAACCCGATATCTCATACATACTCTCAGCCGCGAAAGTAATGAAAGAGAATATCCGGCCCGGCCAGCTTTTTGTGCTTGAAAGTACAACATACCCCGGAACTACGCGGGAGGTTCTTTTGCCCATACTTTCCGGAAAGAAACTTACGGCGGGCAACGATTTTTTTCTTGCCTTTTCTCCCGAAAGAATAGATCCGGGTAATCCAAAATATGATTTTTCCAATATACCCAAGCTTGTCGGCGGTATTACCGGTAAATGCACGGAACTTGCCAAACTTCTTTACCGGCAAGTCACTGAAAAGGTAATAGGCCTTTCTTCTCCCGAGACGGCGGAGGTAACCAAACTGCTTGAAAACTCATTCCGGATAGTTAATATCGGACTCATAAACGAATTCGCGAATTTATGCCACAAACTAGACATAGACGTATGGGAAGTTATTGAAGCGGCAAAAACAAAACCCTTCGGTTACATGCCTTTTTATCCCGGCCCGGGAGTGGGCGGGCACTGCATACCTGCCGATCCCATGTACCTTTCATGGAAAGCCAGGAAGGTGGGTTTTGAGACAAGGATGATAGACCTTGCCGCTAAAGTCAACATAAACGCTCCACGTCATATAGTGGAAAGGATAAGCGCAATTCTAAAAAAATACGGGAAAAAGATAAAAAACTCTAAAATACTTATCCTGGGAGCGGCATATAAAAAAAATATAAACGATCTCAGGGAGTCGCCCGCGCTGGATGTAATGAAGGCGCTGGACAATAAAAAGGCGAAATGGGCGTATAGTGACGCGTATATCCCGTATTTGGACATACATGGTCTTAAGTCCAAAAGCGTTAAACTTTCACCAAACCTTGTCAAAAAACAGGATCTTGTCGTGATACTAACAGACCACAGCAATGTAGATTACAAAATGGTAGCCAAGAACTCGAAAAGGATCTTTGATACACGTAATATAACAGGCAGATCAGGAATAAAAGGGGACAATATCGTCAAGTTATGATCTTGTGCCGGGTTAACAAAAGCAGGTTCTCATTACGAACCTGGCATAAAAAAGCGCAACTTCTCTCGCGGTCAAAAAAAAGGAGTCACACATGTCTAAATACCTTGTAACAGGCGGAGCCGGATTTATAGGGTCTAACATTGTAGAAGAACTCGTTTCCCGGGGAGAAATCGTACGCGTTCTGGACAATCTTTCAACCGGCTTCGAAGAGCATATCGCTCCTTTCATGGACAAGATAGAGTTCCAAAAAGGCGACATCAGAAAAGAGGAAGATGTGAAGAAGGCTGTTTCGGGAATGGATTACGTTATTCATCAGGCGGCTTTAAGAAGCGTAGCTAAAAGCGTAGAGGCCCCGGTGCCGACCAATGACGTCAATGTATGGGGAACTCTTAACATGCTTCTTATCTCCGTAGAAAATAAAATAAAAAGGTTTGTTTACGCTTCTTCGAGTTCGGCTTACGGCGACTGTGATGTTTTTCCCGAGCATGAGGGGCTTTGTCCCAACCCGATATCTCCATACGCGGTGAGCAAACTTGCCGGAGAGCATTATGCCAGGATGTTTACTCACACAATGGGCCTGGAAACCGTAAGCCTGCGTTATTTCAACGTATTCGGACCGCGTCAGAATCCGGAATCTAAGTATTCGGCGGTAATTCCGGCATTTATTGACAGGCTTGTAAAGAATGAACCGTGCATTATAGACGGAACAGGGGAACAGTCCAGGGATTTTACTTATGTAAAGAACGTCGTCGACGCAAATATAGCTTCATGTCATGCAAAAGGCGTTTCCGGAATGGTTTTCAACGTAGCGTGCGGAGAAAGTTATTCTGTGAACGAAACGGCAAGATCCATCGCCAAAATTCTGGGTAAGAATATTTCCCCAGTATACGGCCCGAAAAGAAAGGGAGATGTACTAAAAACCTATGCCGACATAACGGCGCTGAAAGAGAAACTGGGAGTCACTCCGGAAGTAGGCTTTTACGAAGGCCTGGAAAAAACAGTTAAGTGGTTCGTAGAGAAGTAAGGGTGAGGGCAAAGAGGTAAGGGGCACAAAGCCCCGTCATTGCGAGGAATGAACGAAGTGAGTGACGAACCAAACGCGTCTTCTCCGTCATTGCGAGGAACGAACGAAGTGAGTGACGAACCAAACGCGTCTTCTCCGTCATTGCGAGGAACGAACGAAGTGAGTGACGAACCAAACGCGTTTTCTCCGTCATTGCGAGGAACGAACGAAGTGAGTGACGAACCAAACGCGTTTTCTCCGTCATTGCGAGGAACGAACGAAGTGAGTGACGAATCAAACGCGTTTTCTCCGTCATTGCGAGGAACGAACGAAGTGAGTGACGAAGCAAACTAAATAAACATGAAAAACAACAAAACCTACATATTAGGAATATCCGCTTACTATCACGACGCGGCAGCGGTTCTCCTGGAAGACGGCAATATTATCGCAGCCGCCCAGGAAGAGCGGTTCACCCGCAAAAAGCACGACCCGTCATTTCCTCTGAAGGCGGTTGAATATTGTCTTACCGGTGCCGATATCAAAATAGAAGACGTTGACATTGTGGCTTTCTACGATAAACCCTTTCTCAAATTCGAAAGGCTTCTCGAAACTTATGTGGCCTACGCGCCTTTCGGCATAAGATCTTTCATACAGGCCATGCCTCCCTGGGTAAAACAGAAACTCTTCATGAAAGAGCATATAAAAAGCGAACTCGGATACAAGGGTAGAATAATATTCCCCGAACATCACCATTCCCACGCTTCAAGCGCGTTCTACCCCTCGCCTTTCGAGGAAGCGGCCATACTTACGGTTGACGGTGTGGGAGAATGGGCCACGGCAAGCATAGCAAAAGGCAGCGGCAGCAAGCTGGAACTTTTAAAAGAGATAAAGTTCCCGCATTCCCTGGGGCTTCTTTATTCGGCGTTCACTTACTATTGCGGGTTCAGGGTAAATTCCGGAGAGTATAAACTTATGGGGCTTGCCCCCTATGGCGAACCTAAATACGCGGAACTCATAACGGACAAACTTATTGACATTAAGGATGACGGATCGTTCAAGCTTGATCTCAGATATTTTAACTATTGTACAGGCCTTACCATGACGAACAGGAAATTCCATTCTCTTTTCGGCGGCCCGCCAAGAAAGAAAGAAGGCGCGCTTCTTCAAAAACATATGGATATAGCCCGTTCCATACAGGATGTGACCGAAACAGTTATCATGAAGATGGCAAAATATACCCGCAACCTTACAGACTGCCGCGATCTTTGCATGGCGGGAGGCGTAGCCCTGAACTGTGTGGCGAACGGCAAGATGGTTCGGGAAGGACTTTTTGACAATATATGGATACAGCCGGCTTCATCCGATGCCGGAGGCGCCCTCGGCGCGGCTTTGGCAGCATGGCATGAGTGTATGGGCCGGGAAAGGCCGGTAGATCATGGGCGTGACTCGCAAAAGGCAAGTTTACTCGGACCGGAGTTTTCCGACAGTGAGATAGAGGGCTATCTCATCAAGGAAAAGATTCCTTATAACAAGGTCCCTCCGGAAGAGATCTCAAAACGAACGGCTGATCTTATAGCTTCGGAGAATGTTATCGGCTGGTTTCAGGGAAGAATGGAATTCGGGCCGAGAGCCCTTGGCGCCAGAAGTATTCTGGGAGACCCGAGATCCGAGAAAATGCAGTCTTTAATAAACCGAAAGATAAAATTCAGGGAATCCTTCAGGCCGTTCGCGCCCAGTATTCTACTTGAATCCGCGAAAGAATATTTCAGCATGGAAGGTGAAAGTCCGTACATGCTTATGGTGTTCCCGGTATCCGAAAATAAAAGAGTGAAAAATACTTCAGGAGAAGAACTATTTGGAATAAACAAACTCAAGGAAAAACGCTCGCTTGTCCCGGCCATAACCCATGTAGATAACTCCGCGAGAGTCCAGACAGTTAAACAGGAGGATAATCCGGCATATTACGATCTTATAAATGAGTTCAAGGTGAGGCACAACTGTCCACTTGTCATAAACACATCTTTTAACGTCAGGGGAGAACCCATAGTCTGCACACCGGCAGACGCCTACAGATGTTTTATGCGTACCAATATGGATTATCTTGTAATGGGTAATTTTATTATCGACAAAAAAGATCAGGATCCTTCAAGAATAAAGCTTGAAGAAGTCAATAATTTTGAATTAGACTGACCAGTGGCGGGAGAATATGGAAGAGAAGAAGATACAAAAAAAAGATCTGAGAGAGTTTGGAATGGTGCTGTCTCTCATTCTGGCTCTTTTCGCGTTCATCCATTTCCGAAAAGGGCATTTTGATCTTACTAAATGGTTATCCATGTTCTCTGGCATGTCGGTTTTGTTCGCGATACTGGTGCCCGCGGCCTTAATACCGGCTTTTAAAGTTTTCACAAAAATAGCCCATGCTCTCGGCTGGTTCAACACAAGGCTTATCTTAGCCTTCGTTTACTATCTTATAGTAACCCCGATAGGTATAGTTTTCCGTATTTTCGGGAAAGATCTTTTGTCTTTAAAATTAGACAAGAACAAACCAAGCTACTGGCTTGACCATCATTCGGGAGGCGTCACGGCAGAGTCCCTGGAAAAACAGTTTTAGGGTCCGAAAAAGCGCAAAAAAGAGGAGCTCCTCGCTGTCATTCGCTATGAGGTCGCGGGGTTTGTGGAAAGGATCCTGTTTCCTTGGTCATTACGAGGAGCCCTGTACCGGAGCGAAGCGACTATTACAATGCGACGAAGCAAACCCCAAACAAAAGGATTGAACATATGGGAAAAATGGGGATAATGAGAGAATTATGGGACTTCATGAGAGTCCGGAAAAAGTGGTGGCTTCTGCCCATAATAATAATGCTGCTTCTTCTGGGGCTTTTGTTAATATTCACCCAGTCCTCAGCAGTAGCCCCGTTCATATACACGTTGTTTTGAGCAAAGAGGTAAGGGGTAAGAGGCAAGGGGCAAGAGGTAAGGGCAGGGGGCGAAGGGCGGAGAGCAAAGGGCAAAGAGCGAAGGGCAAAGAGCGAAGGGCGGAGATCGGAAGGATCGCAAAGCCCCGTCTTTGCGAGGTCCCCGGAACGGGGGCCGAAGCAATCTAATAAAATAAAAATAAAACAAGTCTCGGTGTAAAAAAAAGGACAATCATGCGTATACTACTAACCGGCGGAGCCGGATTTCTCGGGTCACATCTGTCTGAACGCCTTCTAAAAGAGGGACATAAAGTTGTCTGTATGGACAACCTTATAACCGGCAGAACGGAGAATATATCTCACCTTATCTCTAATGAGGACTTTGAATTCATCAAACATGATGTCTCAAAATTCATTATTGTTGACGAGAAACTGGATTATGTTTTTCATTTTGCATCTCCCGCAAGCCCCGAAGACTATCTCAATCACCCGATAAAAACCCTTAAAGTGGGTTCTCTGGGGACACATAACGCTCTTGGCGTGGCAAAAGAGCATGAAGCAAAATTCCTTCTCGCGTCCACTTCCGAGGTTTACGGAGACCCTCTTGTAAACCCCCAGCCGGAAACTTACTGGGGCAACGTAAACCCCATAGGGCCGCGCGGAGTTTATGACGAAGCAAAGAGATTCGCGGAAGCTATAACGCTTGCTTATCACAGGGTTCACGGTGTAGATACTAAAATAGCCCGTATCTTCAATACTTACGGGGAAAGAATGCGCCATCATGACGGCCGGGTAGTACCGAATTTCATAGATCAGGCATTGAAGGGAGAACCACTTACAGTTTACGGTGACGGGACACAGACGAGAAGTTTTTGCTACGTGTCAGACCTTATTGAGGGGATATTCCGCCTTATGAATTCAGATCTTAACGAGCCGGTAAACATCGGAAACCCCATAGAGCTGAGCGTTCTTGAATTTGCGGAAAAAATAAAAGAAATATCCGGAGCTGATTGTGAAATAGTCTTCAAGCCGCTCCCGGTCAACGACCCAAAAGTAAGAAGGCCGGACATAACCAAAGCAAAAAAAGAACTCGGCTGGGAACCCGAGATTAATTTAGAGCAAGGATTAAAGAGAACTATAGAATGGGCCAAGAGAGAAGCAAAAACGACTCAGTAGAATAATGCTTCCGTCATTGCGAGGAGTGGACGAAAAGAGTATTCCTCCGTCGTTGCGAGGAGCGAACGAAGAGAGTATTTCTCCGTCGTTGCGAGGAGCGAACGAAGAGAGTATTCCTCCGTCGTTGCGAGGAGCGAACGAAAAGAGTATTCCTCCGTCGTTGCGAGGAGCGAACGAAAAGAGTATTCCTCCGTCGTTGCGAGGAGCGAACGAAGAGAGTATTTCTCCGTCGTTGCGAGGAGCGAACGAAGAGAGCGACGAAGCAATCTCAAAAAATCAAGGAGCAATATGAGCAACAAAAAAGCGCTGATAACCGGTATAACCGGCCAGGACGGCAGTTATCTTGCCGAATACCTGCTTAAAAAAGGATACGAGGTGTATGGTGTTGTGAGACGGGTTGCCTTGGAAGACCAAAAGCACAGAATGTGGCGCATAAACCACATAGCCGACAAAATTAAATTTCACTCCGGGTCGCTTGAAAGTTATCCCAGTCTTTTTAAGATAGTGGAGAAGATCAGGCCTGACGAATGTTATCATCTTGCGGCTCAGAGTTTTGTGACCTATTCTTTTGAAGACGAATTCTCGACCCTTAATGCCAATATTAACGGAACGCATTACATTTTATCGGCTCTTCAGAGCGTGGTTCCCGACTGCCGGTTCTATTTCGCCGCGTCCAGCGAGATGTTCGGGCGTGTAGAAGAAGTTCCTCAAACTGAGATAACAAAGTTCCACCCCAGGTCAGCATATGGCATTTCAAAAGTAGCGGGTTTTGATCTTACAAGGAATTACCGTGAGGCGTACAATATGTACGCGGTAAGCGGCATACTTTTTAACCATGAATCGCCGCGCAGAGGATATGAATTCGTTACGAGGAAGATAACTTCTCTTGCGGCGCAAATTAAACTTGGCAAAGCCCAAAAGCTGTATCTTGGCAATCTTGATGCCAAAAGAGACTGGGGCCATGCGCGGGAGTATGTCAAAGCCATGCATGCTATGCTTCAGCAGGATGAACCGTATGACTATGTGATAGGTACGGGAGAAACCCACTCGGTGCGTGAATTTGCCGAAATAGCCTTTAAATGCCTTGATCTGGATTACAAGAAATATGTGGAAATCGACCAGAATTTTTTCCGTCCCGCAGAAGTAGATCTTCTCATCGCCGATCCGTCAAAAGCAAAAAAAGAACTGGGCTGGGAATACGATCTCTCGTTCGAAGATCTTGTCTCGGAGATGGTAAGATCAGATTACGACCATCTGTCAAAGAGCTAAGGGCTAAGGGCGAAGAGCAATCTCCCCGTCATTGCGAGGAGTCCACGGCTACTAAAACTTAGAACGACGAAGCAAACCAAATAATATGAAAATGACAAGTCGCGCAAAGGACAAAGTGGAAAGGCAGGATAAGGACGATAGTGAATAAATGGGTGCAAAGATGAGTGTATTCCACAAGGAACTTGGAAGTGGACGCTGGAATGAGATGCCATTCTGCGAGCAAATGGCGAATATCGGAAGCGAAGTAAGCAGGGCATTCAGATGGCGTGAAAAAGACAGAAAGGATCTTTCACTTAACTCGGCAAACAGGGCTTTGGAGCTTTTGGACATGACCACAAGACCCATAAAAAAATACGCCCGGTTAAAGGAACTATCGCGAGTAAGAGAAGTTTTGGTTGATTTTTTCTATGGTAGCAACGAATACGGTTCTTCTGGGATATCATTGCTAAAATATTTCGACCATTTTAACTATCTGGCGAGAATAGGTAAGGGGTAGGGGCGAAGGGGCAAGAGGTAAGGGGTAAGAGCAAAGGGCGGAAGGGTCACAAAATCTCGTCGTTGCGAGGCCTCCGGAACGGAGGCCGAAGCAATTTAATAAAATAAAAATAAAACAAGTCCCGGGATTGCTTCGGTCGCTCCGCTTCCTCGCAACGACGGGAAACGACCGAAGAATCTAAGGACTATTTAGCAATTTAACAACAAGGAGATACAGTACAATGCAAGTACCGCTTTTAGACCTGAAAGGTCAGTACAAAAGCATTAAACAGGAAATAGATAAGACAATAGCCGATGTGGTCGAAAGCCAGTACTTCATACTTTCCTCTGAAGTATCGGAGTTTGAGAAGGAAGTTGCTTCTTATACCGGTGTTCCAGCTGGTGTCGGCGTGGCTTCCGGCACAGACGCCATAATCCTTGCGTTGAGAGCCGCGGGCATAGGCAAGGGAGACAGAGTAATAACCACACCTTTTACTTTTTTCGCTACCGCCGAGTCGATTTCCGTCCTCGGAGCTAAGCCAGTCTTCGTTGATATCGACCCCGAAACTTACAATATAGACCCAAAGGCGATCGAAGAAGCCATGCTCAAAATACAAAAACGCGATAACGCCGAACGCGGTACGATCAAGGCTATCATCCCGGTCCATCTCTACGGCCAATGCGCCGACATGGGCCCTATAATGGAGATAGCCCTTAAATACGGGCTTAAAGTAATAGAAGACTGCGCCCAGGCCATGGGAGCCGTCTACAAAGGGAAGAAAGCGGGGAGTTTCGGCCTCGCCGGAGCATTCAGTTTCTTTCCCAGCAAGAATCTGGGCGGATTCGGAGACGGAGGAATGGTAGTTTCGGACGATGACGGTATTATTTCAGCCGTGAAAAAGTTAAGGGTACATGGCAGCTCAAAACAGTACATTCATGACGAAATAGCGTATAATTCCAGGCTCGATAGCCTTCAGGCCGCGATACTGAGGGTTAAGCTAAGAAAGCTCAATTTCTGGATAGAAAAACGTATAGAGATCGCCAGAAGATACAATGAGGCCTTTCAGGGAACGGATATCGTTACTCCCAAAACCGGAGAAGGAAATACACACACTTATCATCAATACACCATATCGGTTCCTGACAGAGATGGTCTGCTAAATTATCTGGGGGAAAAGGGAATAGGCTCAAGAGTATATTATCCCGTACCCATGCACCTTCAGCCGTGTTATAAAGATCTGGGCTACAAAAAGGGAGATTTCCCCATATCGGAAAAAGCCGCAAAAAGCGTACTCTCTCTCCCGGTATATCCCGAACTTACGGAAGAAATGATACAATACGTCATCGACACAGTACTTGCGTTTTAGTTTTCCGAAAAAGCCTTTGACAAAGAAAAATTATAGTGTATAATCTATAATACATATAACTTATAAGCTATATGGCAAGGCTAATATGGACAAAAACATTAGAGAAGCTCAAAAAGAAGTTTTAAAGGTTTTTTCGCGGCATGCCCAAAATTTCGCGCTTTCCGGCGGAACGGCCTTAGAACTTTACTATCTGCATCACAGATTTTCAATTGATCTGGATTTTTTTTCTCCCGTATATGATGTGAAAGAGATAGACCTTCTGATCAAAGAGTTAAAGAAAGACCTAAAGACCGATATAAAATTGGAAAATGAACTCATGTCCGGGAATAAAGCAAAAGTTCGTTTTTATACGATGCCCATAAGTGATTCAGAAAAGACGTTGAAAATAGATTTTGTTGAAGACGTGATAGTAGATAAACCTGAAATTGAGAATTTTGAAGGTGTCAGAGTTTATGGGGCGCATAATATATATTTGCAAAAGGCCTCGGCCATTACGGGAACTCAGATAAACACAGACCACATAGGACGGGAGATCATGCAGGGCAGGGTGGAAGCCAGGGACGCATTCGATCTATATATGCTTTCAAAAAAAATAAGTCCGCTTCACGTGTTTTTAAAAAGTTCTCCGGGGTATATACAACGGGGGATAATTCAATGGTATAGAAGGTTCTCAAGAACAGATCTTAAGCTATCACTGCTTGACCTGGATATCTATTCAAGAACATTCGACTCAAAGGAAATGATAATTCATCTGGAAGAAGAAATAGAAAAATTCATGCAGGAAACCATAATATGAGCAAAGCAAATTCATCATATTCAAAGTATTTCTGGGACCTGAACGAAAAAGCGCTCACGGAAACAGCGGATATCTTAAAGGATCCCGATCATGAGAGATTTCAGCAGAGAATGGTCAGACTGCTTTCCCGCTGTCAGAGCCCGGAAGAGCTTTTTTCTGTAATTTCAAAAGACAACTTTGTCAAAGCTTGGCCTAAATTGAGCAGGTACTGGGCAAAAATAGAAAAAATCTCGGATTTCAGAGACTGGTGGCAGACAATATACGAGGAGATCCTGAGAAGACAAGGCAAGGCCACGAAGGCAATGGGAGAGCCTTCGGCGCTCTTTAAGAATATCGGGGCAAAGATCAGGGAAGCAAGGACAGAAAAGGAAATCAGCCAGAAAGATCTTGCTTTGGCGGTTGGAATGAAACAGCCCGATATTTCCAAGATCGAAGAGGGTAAAAAGAACATTACTCTTGAAACTTTAGCCCGAATATGTAAATATCTGGATATTCGAGAAATAGGGATAATCGGAAAATAGTAGGAAAGGGGGACAGGCTACTTTTTATTCCTACAGTTCCCACAATATAAAAAGTTGCCTGTCCCCCTTTTTCACAACGAGCAACCCCGTACCACTCGCTTCGCTCGGGCACGGGTAGGCGAGCACCCAGCAACCTCTATGGGCGAGTCAACATTTTAACGTTGGCGAAACTATGGAAACATGATCGATCGACGAGGTGCATGTTGAATAAACCGGAACTTAAACAGTATTTAATGAGCGGTCAGTTCCTGAATGCTCTGTCCAGACGGAAATATTTTAGCTTTGACGAGCTTTATGCCAAATTGTCGAAAAAGTATCCGGATTTAAAAAGAGTACAGCTATCTCGCTATATGTTTGATGTTGTTAAAAATGGAAAAATATATGGCGCCGGTCGAGGATGGTACTCTTTGATCAAAAGTCCTTTGACGGCAGAGCCGGAGTTTGTTCAAGAAATTGTGGATCTTCTGGCCAATGAGTATCCGCAAGTTGTTTTTTCCTGTTGGTCGACCAAACATATCCGGTCTTTTATGCATCACCTGCTTGCGAAATTTGTGACATTTGTTTATACGCAGTGGGAAGCGATGGAGATGATGGGAGATTTTCTGGAATCGGAAGGATACAAGGTATGGGTCAATCCGCACGGGAAGGATATTGATCGTTTCCATGTGAATATGGAGAAAACCGTTGTTATTCGCCCATTGATTTCTCGTGTTCCGGTTAATGGCCATTTTGCGACATTTGAGAAAATTCTGGTCGATCTGGGGGTGGAGATCCGGCAGTTGCCTTTAATGGATGAGAGCGAATATGACACCTTGTTATCGAATGCTTTGACAGCCGGACGTGTGGATGTCGGAACTCTGATTAGTTATGCCAAGAGGCGGCGGTTAAGTATTGACAAGACTGTATTCAATATTCGCAAGGCGTTATGAATTAAATCCACATTTATCAAAAGTGTGGATTTAATTCATATAGGGAATCTTATATGATTGAAAACAGGTGTTTTACGGCATCGTGGATTGAGCAAAAAAGGCGCGAAATCGGGCGTGTTGATCCGGCTCTCTTGGAAAAAACCATATATGCGATGGCACTTCTTTGCGGGCTGGCCCGGTCAAAAATGCCTTTTGTCTTCAAGGGCGGGACCAGTTTGATACTGCTCATTAAGGACTTCCGCAGGCTTTCCATCGATGTCGATATCGTTGCCGATATTCCACGGTCAGAATATGAGGTGATTCTGGAGGAGATCGGGAAGACGGCTCCGTTTTTGGGCTACGTGGAGGATAAGCGCGGTGACCGCGGCTTGCCAAGGCGGACGCATTTTAAGTTTGCGTATCATTCAGTCGTTTCTAAGCGCAAGGATTATGTTTTGCTGGATATTCTGGAAGAGAAGAATATCTATCCGACAACAAAGATGGTTGCCATTGAGCCTTCATTTGTAGAAGTATCACGGCGAGTTTCCGTACGAATGCCGACAGCCGAATGTCTCTTGGGGGACAAGCTTACGGCATTTGCTCCGAATACGATAGGTGTTCCTTACGAAAGGAAGTCCGGAATGCAGATCATCAAGCACTTGTTTGATATCGGGGAGCTTTTTGGAGTTGCCGAAGATATGAACATGGTAAGACGGGCGTATGAAGCAATCGCCAGAGCTGAGATCGGCTATAGAGAGAACGCTTTTATTTTGGAAGAGGCATTGACGGATACTTTTAATACTGGCGTCAAAGTTTGTATGATGGGCATGAGAGGAGAAAGGGCGGGTCGGGAAGCGGAGGTCTTGCGGAAGGGAATTCAACGGGTTGAAAGCCATCTGGTTAATACGTTGTTCACACTGACAGAAGCTAGATTAGCGGCATCTCGGGCGATTCTGTTATCCGCTTTGGTGAGAGAAAAAACAGACCGCAGAGGTCTGGGGGCTTTTCGTTGGAAGCCACAAGATGACGGGGGATTGGGTTCGCTTTCGCTAAACGGGGAATTGGAGAGACTGAACCGGATCAAGTTGATCTCTCCGGAAGCGTTTCATAATCTCCACACGGCCCAAGGCTTTTTAGTCGAGAAGATATGATAGTGGCCTGTTCGTTGATCAAAGAACATTACCCTTGAAACTTTAGCCCGAATATGTAAATATCTGGATATTCGAGAAATAGGGATAAGCGGAAAATAGCAGGAAAAGGGGACAGGCGGGCGACAGGAACAAAACCATGTATCTATCAGTGATCATACCAGCCTACAACGAAGAAAAAAACATCGAAGGGACTCTTGCCGAAATAGAGGCATATCTCGCGGGTAAGGATTTAGCATCCGAAGTCATCCTCATCGACGACGGCTCGATAAACTGGACAGTTGTTAAGGCTCGCGAATTTGAAGAACGAATTCGCGATTTCAGGATAATCGAAAGCAAGCCAAATCACGGGAAGGGATACGTTGTCAGGAGAGCCATGCTGGAGGCGCAAGGCGAGTACAGTCTTTTTATGGACGCAGATAACTCCACTTCGATAAAGGAATTAGAAAATTTTTTACCCGCCATAAGCGATAAATTTGACATCTACATAGCTTCCCGAAGGATATCCGGTTCCAAAGTGAAAGTTCCTATAATGCGCCGCGCTTTAGGCAATGTGTACATATTTGTAGCGCGCATCCTCCTCGGCATAGGTATAAGCGATATTAATTGCGGGTTCAAAATATACAGCAAAAAGTCCGTTCAAGACATTTTTACAAAGCAGCTCATGAACGATTGGAGTTTCGACGCCGAAAATCTGTTTGTTGCGAAAAAGTACGGTTACAAGATAAAAGAGATTCCGGTAGAATGGAAGCACAAATACACGTCAAAAGTAAGGCCGTTTAGTGACGGGATCAAAAGTTTCACAAGTCTCGTAAAAATAAGAACAAACGACCTTTTGGGGAAATACCGCATAAATAGAGGATAGAGGAAAAGGGGACAGGCTGCTTTTATCCCTACGGTTCCCACAATATAAAAAGTTGCCTGTCCCCCTTTTACGGATGCCTTCAATATGATAACGATAGTATTACCAACATACAATGAAGCGGAGAATACGCCAAGGCTTATAATGAGCCTTGAGAATAGTTTTAAAGACTCTCTTGAGATCCTGGTGGTGGATGACGATTCTCCGGATAAGACCTGGCAAATAGTCGAGAGTATGGGGCTTCCCGAAGTGCGCGTTATAAGACGTATAGGCGAAAGGGGTCTTGCCACGGCTATTGCGAGAGGAGTTGACGAAGCCAGGGGTGATATAGTAGGTTGGATGGATGTGGATATGTGTCATCCCCCGTCACTACTTCCTCAAATGTTGTCTTTTTTGAACGAATATGATGTTGTTATAGGATCAAGGTACGTTAATGGCGGGAAAGATGACAGGGGACCATTCAGGGTGTTTACAAGCAGGCTGATTAACCGGTTCGCGGGTCTTTTATTGGGATTTTATGTTAAGGATTATGACAGCGGATTCATTCTTATAAAGAAAGAGGTAATAGATAGAGTTGGGTTCCCATCAAGCGGATATGGGGATTATTTCATAGAGCTTATGTACAGGTGTAAAAGAAATGGATTTAAGGTTAAAGAGGTTCCATATGTTTTCAGGGATAGGGAAGTGGGAGAATCTAAAACCGCCGGTAGTCTTATGGATTTCTTCAAATTGGGATTTGGCTACATTACCCGCATAGTAAAATTAAGGTTCAGATCTTGAATAAAGGTCGGGGGAGGGGGGCTATGGAATGTATAAAGTCCAAAAAGGGCAACATAATAGCTATTGTGATACGTGAAAAAGACAGGTTTGAGGGGATAAAATTCTTCACTCCTTCTAATTTTTCTCAACAAGTAGGCCTCTTAACCCACAAGAAAGGATCTATAGTAAAACCTCACGTTCATAAACTTATTGAAAGAAAGGTAGAGATAACTCAGGAGGTTCTTTTTGTCAAAAAAGGAAAAATAGCTCTGTATCTCTATGATGAAAGTAACAAGCACATGGCTACAAGGTATCTAAAAAAAGGCGATACGGTAATTCTCGCAAGTGCCGGGCATGGCATAAAAGTCCTGCAGGAAAGCGTTATTTTTGAGGTAAAACAGGGCCCTTATGCGGGTGCCGACGATAAAGTGTATCTTAAGAAAAAACTTTAGGGAGACACATGAAATTCATACCGGTAAACGAACCCCTGCTGGGCAAAAAAGAATTAAAATATGTGACAGATTGTATAAAAACAGGCTGGATATCGTCTAAAGGCGAATACATAAATAAATTTGAAAACAAGTTTGCTGAAGTTTGCGGGGTAAAGTACGGCATATCTACCACAAACGGGACTACAGCTCTTCATCTTGCCCTTGCTTCCCTGGGAATAGGCAAAGGTGATGAAGTTATAATGCCAACTTTTACCATGATAGCCACGGCTTATGCGGTTCTCTATACGGGGGCTAAACCTGTTTTTGTCGACTCCGAAGAGAGGACATGGAACATGGACACATCCAAAGTCGAAAAGCTCATAAATAAAAATACAAAGGCTATACTTCCCGTGCATATTTACGGCCATTCGGTGGATATGGATCCTTTGCGGAAGCTTGCCCGAAAATATGATCTTTACCTGGTTGAAGATGCTGCAGAAGCGCATGGCGCCGAGTATAGGGGGGAGAGATGCGGATCTTTGGGGGACATAGGATGTTTTAGTTTCTATGGCAACAAGATCATAACTACCGGTGAAGGAGGGATGATAGTTACCAATAATAGAAAAATAACCGAAAAAGCCAGACTGTTGAAGGATCTGGCGCATTCTCCGGGGAAAAGGTTTCTTCATTCTGAGCTGGCATATAACTATCGTATGACCAATATGCAGGCGGCGGTCGGACTGGCTCAAGTCGAGCAGATAAACAAATTCATTAGAAAAAAAAGAAAAATAGCTCAGACCTATAAGGAAAATCTAAAAGGTGTAAAAGGTTTGAGGCTTCCTGTCGAAGAGAAATGGGTAAAAAATGTTTATTGGATGTACGCGATCCTGATCGAAAAAGGGTTCGGAATTACGAGAGATAAGCTTATGACCGAACTTGCTGAAGAAGGAGTAGGCACAAGGGCGTTTTTCGTTCCTATGCATAGGCAGCCTGTGATCGTGAATAACGGGATATGCGATAAAAAAACTTCATATCCTGTCGCCGACGATATAGCGGAAAGAGGATTGTACCTTCCCACGGGCATGACACTCAGGGAAAAAGATATCGTAACGGTATGTAACAAGTTGAGGGAAATCCAACAAAAGTAGGAGGCGGAAGACCCCGATCCATTATGGAAAACTATAAAAAAAGACTGATATTCACACACTTGCTGTTCATTTTGTCGCTCGCTGTGATCTATTCTATTCCATATGTGGCCCGCATGGCGGGGGATACATTTCTCCCTCCTCAGGGGAGATTTGTAAGGTTTTATAACATAGGAGTGATAACCGCTATATTTTTGAGCTACGGCAGTATGCTTTATTATCTGAAAAAAAGCGGGATGAATGTTTTTGAAAGAAGCCGGCTGACGGTATATTTCTGGGGACTGACCGTTACGGTCTCTCTGCTTTTATGTTTTTCTCACGCCGTTCATTCCAGCGATCTTTATGAGTATTGTATAAGGGGAAGAATGGCGGGTCTTTACGGCATAAATCCTTATTTCAGCATGCCCTCTGACATACAGAGCGATATGTTCTATCCTCTCATATTCTGGAAAAATACCCCTGAATGTTACGGTCCGGCGTGGGTGTACATAGGCATATTCAACACGTTACTTTTTCCGAACAGCCTTATTCTTACGATCTTCTTTCATAAATTTGTGCTGTTTGTTTTTCTTCTGGCCGGCGGGTATTTTTTCTTTAAGATATGCGAAGAGTTAAACTTTAAAAACAAACACATTCTCACGGTAGCGTATATCCTTAACCCTCTTATGCTGCTGATGACGATAGTTGACGGGCATAACGAAATAGCCATGGTTACGTTCATTCTCGCGGCTTTATGGTGTGTTTTGAGATCGAGGTACGCGGTTTCCATGATCCTTTTTGCCGTAGCGGTAAATATCAAGTTCACATACGTTATGATCGCGCCGTTATTTGTGGCTTATATACTTTGGGGTCCCGGCCCGAAGCCTTTAAACGAACGACTTAAAGAAAGCGCGATCGGTATTTTTCTGGCGGCGCTTGTTACGTCGATTTTATGGGCCTCTTTCACCTGGGGTTCCGTACCGGCCATTATTGATTATTACAGGGACGTTAATACCTGGTTCTGGGCGGACACCATACCGTACATATTCTATTTTATCCTCGAAAAAACAGGCATGGACTCTCCTCGTAAGATCATAGAAATGGGTTCTTTGGGGATTTTCGCTATTTCATATTTTTTCGCGGCTATTTATTTTTTTCGCAACGTCAAGAGAGATAAGAGAGCGATATTTACTGCCGGCAGTTTCATTTTTCTCGCTCTATATGTTACTAATTATACGCCCTTTCAGCCTTGGTATCTCTTGTGGGTGATACCGCTTTTGCTTTTAAGCGGTATACGGCCTAAATTTCTGCTCGTGACCATGATGTCATATTTTTTAATGATGACCTTCTGGAAAAGGATGTCAGCTTTGGCGGTACCCATGATGGTTTTATATTTTATAGTCTACTTTTCACTTAAAAACAAAAAGACCGAGCTGAAAAACTTTGTTTTCAGCCTCGAGTAGAGGGAAATATGTTTTTGTCAGTAATAGTGCCGGCGTACAACGAAGAAAAGAGAATAGGAAGAACACTTTCTTTAATATCAGATTATCTCAAGGATAAGGACTTCGGATACGAAGTTATTGTCGTGGACGATGGTAGCGGAGATATGACCGTTAATGAAGTGGAAACCAGCAAACTTTTCAGAGGGAACAATTTAAAGTTGATTAAAAACGGAGTCAACAGAGGTAAAGGTTTTTCAGTAAAGAGGGGTATTTTAGAATCCGTCGGCGAATACGTACTAATATGCGATGCGGATATGTCGACCCCGATACCGGAGGTCGAGAAACTATTAGTTTATATGCCGCAGGGGAATGACATTGTCCTGGGATCACGAAGCATTAAAGGCGCCGACATAAGAGTGGCACAACCTTTTCAGAGAAGGATAATGGGCAAAACGTTCAACCTTTTGGTAAAAATGTTCCTATTCAGAGGGATCAATGATACACAATGTGGCTTTAAACTGTGCAGGGGGGATCTCGCCCGACGCTTGGCCGAAAAGATGCGAATCGATGGATTTAGCTTTGATGTGGAGATCCTCTATCTTGCCTTAAGATCCGGATATACGATTAAGGAGGTAGGAGTTGTGTGGATAAATTCGGCGGATAGCAGAGTTCATCCTGTTTTTTCTTCCCTTCAGATGATGAGGGATATTTTGCGTATAAAATTCATACATAAAAAAATAGCCTTGTGATGCGATGAATCCGCAAATCTTTTTACTGGTTTTTTATCTTGCTTCGATAGTTATCCTTTTGAAACGCAAAGGGCATATCATATATCTAATGTGCCTTACTGTGCCTTTTTATGATAATTTCGAGGGATTGTTCGTTAATTTGTCTCTGTTTTCAATAAAGTTCACTTTAAAGCCTTTTCTGTTCTTTGAGCTTGTGCTGGTTTCTCTGGTGGTCTTGGATATCTGGAGAGAGAAAAGACTTGGAAAACGTCTGTCATTTTTGAATAAAGCGGCTTTTCTGTCCATGTTCTTATTTTCGTTGTTAGCCTTGATATTTACGATACGAGAGGGGATACCAACATTTGTCGGCTTTAACGTTTGTCTGCTGGCTGTTTTATTGTTGGCAGTACCCTATTACTGTAAGAAGGAAACAATTGAACTTAGGAAACTCTTATTTTACCTGTTCGCAGGGTGTGTAATATCCTTTATCCCGATGCTTTTTGAAAACATCATTCCTTCTATTTTATCATGTTCTCCGCCGATTAACCGCGGGCTTAAGATCTATGGAATGACCTTTGCAATGATAGCGTCCCCGGCGGTCTATGCTTATTTGATGTCCCGAAGGGTACATGTTCATATCCTTTCAGGGATTTTCCTGTTCATTATTTTTATAATGACGATATTGACCCAATCCAGAGCAAGCATTTTTGCGCTGTTTTTATCGGTATTTTTCTGTACCATCTTTATTTCCGTTAAAAGGGCCAATTATGGTCTAAATATGACCAGGATCTCGAGCATAGTTCTTATTTTAGGCTTAGCGGTTTTTGGCGCGTATGCCCTAAACAACTCGGTGATTAATGAGATCGATATTGTCAAAGTTTTCAAAGATGATTCCGTTATAATACAGAAAGATCCGTTCATGGGGTCGATAGACAGTACGTTTTTTAAAAAAGTGTGGGCTCTGTTAGCGCATGAAAGGACCATCGCCTGGCAGAGTACGATCAAGATATTGAAAACAGATCCTTTAATCGGCAGGGGATTGGTCTTTATGCCGACACAAGTTGGAACTCATAATGCATATTTGGGAGTTTTCCTGTCATCGGGCATAATCGGTCTGTTTTTTTATATAGTCGGAATGTTAGCCGTTCTTATGAATCTGATATTCAAAATCATAAAAAATGACGAATATCCAAAATATCAGTTTTTTTATTTTTCTCTTTCTACCGCATTATTGACTTATTGTGTGAATGGTATTTTTCAGACAAATTTTAATGAATATTTGCCGTGGTTTTTTGCCGCGGTATCTTTTCTTGACAGTCCCATCACCGGTAAAGTTGACTGATAATGGAAAAACGAATTATTTTGTTCGCGATAATATGTGCAGGGTTCTTCGTGAGGGTATGGGGAATAGATTACGGGTTGCCTTATGTTCTGCACCAGGATGAGCCCATAATAATAAATCATGCGCTTGCTTACGGAACCGGAGATCTCAACCCGCATTTTTTTATTATACCTCCCGCATGTTCCTATCTGCTTTTTTTCTGTTACATTGTTTTTTTTGTAATGGGGAAATTATTTGGGATTTTTTCGGGAGTTTCCGACTTTGCGATGAGTTATTTTAAAGATCCCACTTATTTTTACATAATAGCGCGCACAGTTCTTGGTGTCATCCCGGGGACATTGAGTATACTATTCACATATACGCTTTATAAGAGGCTTTTTTCAGAAAAAGGCGCGCTTTACGCGGCGGCCGTAGTCGCGTTTTCATTTTTGACCGCGGTTAATTCGCATTACGCGTATGTCGATAATATGATGCTCATGTTAGTGCTTCTCGCGTACTTATCTATTGTCAACATGATGCAAAGACCCTCCTTAAAAAACTATCTAATTGCAGGAGCCTTGTTGGGGGGGGCAATAGGAGTTAAATATAATTCCGGAATTCTCATAGTTCCCATGCTTTTAGCGCACGTTTTCGCGGTATCAGATGCTATCCGGAAGAAAACCGACATTGTGTTGGACAAGAACATGTGGATGGCCATGGCCGCCGCGGCGGCTGTTTTTATAGTGATAAATCCTTTTGCTGTCCTGGATTGGCAGTATTTCGCGTCCAGTGTTCCGGGCAGGATAAGGACCGCGTATATGGGGTGGACACATCACCTTATATATTCTCTGAGAGAAGGGATGGGCTGGTTCCTGGTCATACCGGGAATCATCGGAGCTCTTGCAATGTGCGGAAGGACAGAAAAGAGAAAAACACTGGTATTTCTATCGTTCCCCGTTGTTTTTTATATGCACCTTGTGCTTGGCAGTCAAAGGTTTTCAAGATATGCTCTACCTTTGGTGCCTTTTTTAGCCATGGGAGCAGCTTTTTTCTTTTTCAATTTTATGGGTAAATACGCGAAAAACCGCATTGGGAAAAATATAATAATGACACTTTCGTTGATCCTTATCATTCCAACGCTGGTTAAATCCGTTAAGGCGGATATGCTTTTTGCCGGTCAGGATACACGTTCTCTTTCAGCTTTGTGGATAGAAGAAAATATTGTTCCGGGGTCAAAAATAGCGGTGGACCACACTTCGTACCGGCCGCAGATATTTCAGTCGGATGATCAGATAAAGGAAAAGTATCGCCTCGCGGATTCCCAGAAAGGACTCGAAAGCGTCAAGCAAAAGAAACTGGATTATCTGCTCAAAGTCGCCGAGGGCAGAAGATCATATGACGTGTTCTTCATAGGCGCGCAAAGCGGGGAGAAGTCGATGTTCATGTCGATGTCGCCGGGTATCGAGGGCGATCTTGAGGTTCTCAAAAAGAATGGTATAGAATACATGGTGGTGAACTACTATACGGGTTCACCGGACTCGGATCTTATAAATTCTGTCAAGGCCGAAGGAAAAGTCCTGGCGGAATTCAGCCCTTACCATGACGGGCATATCGCAGTCCCTAACGACAAAGTGGATCATACGTTCATGAACATAGGGTCAAAAGAGCTTTTCTCCAGGAATGCGACCGGGCCCTGTATCGTGGTTTATGCCATTGAAAAACATGAAAAGTAAAGGAACTTTTTATTTTATAGCGTTATTTCTTACGGGGGTATGCTTAATATTCCACGAGATTTTATTTCTCAGAACCGCTTTTCTTAAAGCCGACTACCTTCAACAGCTTTTCCCATGGTCCGCGCTTTATTCCGACAGCATAAAAACTTTTAATCTGCCGATGTGGATAAGAGGCGTGCAATGCGGGTTTCCGCTATTTGCCGAGGGTCAGACAGGGGTTTTGTATCCTTTTAACCTTATTTTCTTTCTTATTCTTCCCCTGAAAGCGGCTTACAATTATTCTTTCCTGTTCCACTTTGCGATCTGCGGAATTTTCACTTTTTTCTTTGCCAGAAGAAAAGGTGCCGATGTCTGGGGCGGAGGGCTGGCCGCTTTGCTTATATGTTTCGGCAGCGCCTATGCCGGATGCTTTATACATCTTGCGTCGTTAAGGGCTCTTGCATGGTTCCCTCTGGTCCTCCTGTTATTTGACGAATATCTGAAAAAAAATAATCCGGGATCTTTCTTGTTGATATCTATTGTCGCGGGGATGCAGCTTCTTGCGGGTTCAATGCAGATGTCCGCTTACGCATTTTTTTTCTATTTTTTATATTTCATCCATGGGACCAGGCAGGGGAAAAAGCCGTTGTTACGGTCCGTAGGGGTCTTTTTCATAGTTACAGCCCTTTCCTTGACTATAGCGCTTCCGCAGTTGTTAGCTACATATAAAATGTCCGGGCTCTCTAACCGGATATCCTTAATGACTCCGGATTTTGCTTTATGGAATTCGCTCTCACCCGCGGCGCTTGTTGGATGTGTCATGCCCTATGTGGGAGAGCTCTTCGCCAGGGGAAACATAATATACATCAGCGTACTGGGACTTTTTTTTTCATGCGTGGCTATATGGCTTTCCAGGTCAGAAAGGCCGTTGAGGCCGCTTGTTGTAATGCTGATCTTCTCAATATTACTCGCATTGGGAAAATATAATCCTGTTTATACGGCATTGATCAAGGCCGCTAATTTTTATTCGTTCCGCGCTCCGTCAAGATTCATATTCTTCGGTATATTCTCTCTTGCTGTTCTCGCGGGCGCGGGGTTCACTTATTTAATGGAGAACAGGGAAAAGGTGCCCGGCCGCGTATATAACGGTTTTTTATGGATACTATCCGGTATACTGGGGGTATTTTTTACGGCAAAGGCTGTTCTAAGGATCTACGGAAGCAGAATATTGCAGCTGGCTTCTACCTATGTTAAGGACAACATATATGGAAAACCCTTTCACAGGTATGATCTCGAGACGTATATGGAAAGGACGGAAGGTTTTTATAGACAGCTTAAAAGCATATTTTCTTTTGAAAACCCTTATGTTATTATGACTTTGCTTGTCGTCTTGTGTTCTTTTTTATTCATCTACGCCCTCAAAAGGTCATATAGGGGAAAGCTGTTTTTCAAGTACGCATCCCTTGTTTTTATATGTGCCGAGCTGGTCATTTTCAGCCGGTTTTCGAAAGGTCTGAAAGCCGAGATCGCCTCTTTTGAGTACATCGTTCCCAAAGAGCGGAGCGTGTTCAATGTCCTGAAAAACGACAATGAATTATACAGGATATGCCCCTTCGGGAGGTTCGAGACCCTGCCCGTATGGTTGAAGCCGAGCATGAACACGTATTACGGAATAGACAGTATCGCCATATACTCTCCGCTTGTAAATGCCGATTATTTTGATGTGATGAAGGGGACGGGCGTGGTGGATGATTCCATAGGTATTTTTCCGCCTGAAAAAGAAGTGCTGTATCAAAAATTATCAATTTTCAAAAAACTTAATGTGAAATATATCGTTTCGACCGTTGAACTTGAGCATGATGAATTGGACTTTGTTTTATCGGATAAGGGTCTTCGTCTGTATGTTTTGAAAAATTATCTGCCCAGATGCTGGATATCATCCGATGTGAATGGGGCGAATGACGTTAAATCCGAGATACGAATGACCGAATATTCTTCAGGCAGGGCCGAAGTAAGCGCAGGGAGCAAGACCGGAGGATATTTGATCTTTTCCGAGAAATTCTATCCGGGATGGGAGGTCTACGTCAATGGGAAAAAGGAGGAAATGGTCAAAGCCTCCGGCATTTTGCAGGCAGTCAAGATTGCTCCGGGTAAACATGATGTCACGTTCAAATATGATCCCGAACACGTCGGGATATTGATCATGATATCAACGGCAGCATTTTTTTTGGTACTTCTAATAGCGGTATTGTTTTTAACCTCAGGGAAATATAAACCAGGCCGTCTTTTTGCCGGCGGTAACTTCTACGCGGATCATGAATAAAAAACAAGTCTATATTCTGGCAGTCTTGCTTCTTTCGTTCTTTACCGTCCTGGCCGTAACGAGTGTCTGGCCGGGCAGGAAGTCCGCCACCGCGGATGAGTTGGCACATCACATTCCGGTCGGATATGTCCTTCTTTCAAAGGGTGATCTCAAGATGGATCCTTCCCAGCCTCCTCTTGCCAGATATCTTGCGGCGCTTCCCCTGGTGATTTTTATGGATCTTAGTATCCCTGACAATGAAGACCAGTGGCGCAGGGAAGACAGGTCCGAGTTCGGCAGGGATTTTTTTTACAAGTTCAATGACCATCCGGATAGGATGTTATTTTACTCAAGATGTTCTTTTATTGTCATCGGCCTGCTTTGCGGGATCATACTGTTTGTCATGGCAAGATCGTTTTATGGCGACAGGGCCGCTCTTTTCAGTCTTTTCCTTTACAGCTTTTCGCCTAACATCATCGCTCATACAAGGCTTTCTACGGTAGATATGACCGCGACATGTTTTATTCTGCTTTCGGTGTATACCTTTTGGAGATTTCTACGGAAACGATCTCTGAAAAATATAGTGATCGCGGGAGGATGTTTGGGGCTTGCTCAGCTTTCTAAATATACTTCACTTTTGCTTTATCCGACATTCATCTTTCTCACGGCACTCGAGATCCCATCCGTTCCGGAAGGTGAGCGAGCGCGGCTATTCAAAAAACTGTTTGTCATCTTTGCGTGTTCCATAATTTTATTGTGGGCAGGTTATGGCTTTGATTCTGATCCGATATTGAATGGAGCGATGAGAGTCCAGGAAAAACTCGGGATTGCGCATAGCTTTGCTCAGAAATTAATACCGTTCTGGAACGAAAATATGTCTCGAGTTTTGGACCATGTCTTGCTTAATGTGCCGGTTCCCCTCGGTACGCATATGCAGGGTACACTGGGGGTTATGAGACACGGATATGAAGGCCATAGCGTTTATTTTCTCGGGCAGTGGTCGGGTAAAGGCAATCCACTGTATTTCGTTTTGTCCTTTATGGTAAAAACGCCCATTCCGTCCATCCTTTTTATCGTTGCAGGGTTTTTCCTGGTCTTTAAAAAGGGCATGCGCAGAAAAGAGAGATTTCTTCTGACGTTGATAGCGGTTATTTTCCTCACGGCATCTTTAAGTAAACTGCAGTTGGGACATAGGTACGTTTTGCCCATGTATCCATTCTGTTTTATACTGGCCGGCAGGAGCGCGGAGTTATGGAAGAAGCCTTACAAGATACCTATCAGCCTGCTTATGGTGTGGTATCTCGTCACCGCATTCTGGATATGGCCCGATTATATCAGCTATTTCAATGAAACGATAGGCGGTCCGGCTAACGGATACAAATATCTGAGAGATTCGAATATCGATTGGGGGCAGGACCTCCCCGCGCTGGCGGAATACATGCGCGAGAACGACATGCAGGAAGTGAGGTTGATGTATTTCGGATCGGCTGAACCTTCCGAGCACGGCATCAGATACAAGCCATTGGAGGAGTCGGAAACCATATTTCCGGGATCGAACGTGTACGCCATAAGCGTTCATAAACTTGAAAGGGTAAAATGGGCCCGGTACCATGAGCCGGACGCGAAATTGGGGTATTCGATATTTGTCTATGATTTCAGAGAGGACGAATAGAATGAAAAGTGAAAAAGCCAGCCTGATAAGGCATTATAAGAATCTCTGGTTTTTCAATTTTAACCGGTTGAAGGACAATAACTACAAGGACATGAGGGAATACCTTGCCGGGGTCTTTTTATCGGATATAGAAGAATTTATCCCTCTTACGGGGAAAAAAGTTCTGGATGTCGGCGGAGCCAGAGGAGAGCTGTGTAAGGTCATTAACGAGAAAAGGGGTTGTGAGGCCGTCAATCTTGATCCCACTCCTTACGAATACGGGGAATATTCGAGTGATTTTATATGGAAAGACACCGTCGCGGGGGTTGCTGAGGATATGCCGTTCAAGGATAATGAATTCGACCTTGTAATTTGCAGGGGCGTGTTTGAACATATATTTCCTGAAAAACAGCAGATTTCGTTAGATGAAATGTTCAGGGTAACCAGGCCGGGCGGGTATTGTTACATAACTATACCCCCCTGGTATAATCCCTGTGCCGGACATGGATTGAAACCGTTTCATTACCTGCCGTTCAAGTTATCGAAATTCATGGCGCAAAAGGCCTACGGAAAAAAAATAAAGGAAAATTCCTGGAGAGAAAGAAGGCTTTTCAGGATAACATTCAGAAGTATGCTGAAAATGATATCTTCAAGCGGATTTAAACTGGTGGAGACTGAAGATGTCCATTTCAGAATGCATGTACTTACCAAAATCCCCATTCTGCGAGATATTGCCGTTCCGGCTGTAGCCTTCATCCTTTCGAAAAGCTGATTAGTTTTAGCGCTGGTTTTAAAAAGGGTGGTTTTTACTTTGAGCACTCATGGTACATAATGACAATTCATGACCAATGATGACTATTAAAAGTTTGTATTGACAATAGAGATTTTTGTCATATAATAGCCGAGATATTCAGTTATGCTTGCACTTGCCAAACAATCGGAGGATGTATGGAGATTAAGGCCAACGAAGTATATACCGCACAGGAAGCGCAAAAACTGCTAAAGGTAAGCCCGAGCACCACAATGCGTCTTATCAAGGGGGGGGTAATACGCGCCGCCAAGGTCGGAAAGCAGTATAGGATAATGGGAAAAGAACTTTTGCGTATCGTTTCGCCCCAGATCGAGGATAAAGTGGGCAAGATATACAACAAAGGCCGTCAGTGGGTCCATGAGGGCATTGATGACGATGAAACGTTAAAAAAGAGGTAAAACTATGGATCTGGCTGATCAGAAAGTTCTCGTAACCGGCGCCGATGGATTATCGCAAAAAATTGGATTGCGTAATTAAGACCTACAAAATGCTGTACAATAAGATATTTGAAGGGTAACGTCGGGTTTCACGGGAGGCGAACCTTAGCGTATCTGATGCCGAGAAAACGTTCAGTGGACATTGATGATATTCTTGATCACAGGTTCGCTGAAATGATAATGAAAGACGAAATCTAACCGCATGTAACCAAACAATGGGAGAGAAACAATGAAAGATATTTTTAAGAATAAGGTCGTTCTTGTTACCGGAGGGACAGGATCGTTTGGGAGGAAGATCACAGAGATAGTATTAAGGAATTGTAATCCGAGAAAACTTATTATTTTTAGCCGTGATGAAATGAAACAATACGAAATGCACAAGGAGTTCGACAGCGATATTTTAAGATATTTCGTGGGAGATGTAAGGGATGTGGACAGATTAAAACGAGCCATGAAAGGGGTGGACATAATTGTTCACGCAGCGGCTTTAAAAATTGTGCCTACTGCTGAGTATAATCCATTTGAGGCGGTAAAGACCAACGTGATAGGCGCAGAGAACATAATTAATGTTGCCATTGACAATGGAGTTGAAAAGGTGGTCGCATTGAGTACTGATAAGGCCACAAACCCCATAAATTTGTACGGAGCCACGAAGTTATGCTCGGAAAAAATGTTCATTGCCGCGAATAATTATTCTACGGAAAAGGGAACTCATTTCAGCGTTGTAAGGTACGGTAATGTTTTTGGTTCAAGGGGAAGCGTCGCTCCTTTTTTCAAGAGATGCCGGGCCAAAGGAGTGGTTCCCATAACTGACGAAAGAATGACACGGTTCGGGATAACTTTAACGGATGGGGTTAAATTTGTCATGCAGAGTATTGCGGATATGCAGGGGGGGGAGATCTTTATTCCCAAAATACCAAGCATGAAAGTTACGGATCTTGCCGAAGCTATCTGTCCTGGATGTAAAAAAGAAATAATAGGAATAAGAGCTGGAGAAAAATTGCATGAAGCTCTGGTTCCGGCAGATGATGGAATTCATACTTACGAATACGAGGACAGGTATATAACATATCCTTACGTTGTGACCTATGGAGAAAGGAAGGATGGTGGTCGCCCTCTGGGCCCGGAGTTTGAAGGCTATCGAAGTGACAATAATTCTTTATGGCTTAGTGTTGAGGATTTAAGAAAGATGTCGGAGGAATATGCTTGACGTGAATATCCCCTACGGAAAACAGAATATCAGCGGCAAGGATACAAAGTCAGTAGACGCTGTCCTTCGCTCAGATTGGATAACTCAAGGATCCAAGGTGGGCGAATTCGAGGCCTGCCTTGCCAGATATTGCAACTCTAAATTCGCGGTTGCTGTTTCCAGCGGTACCGCAGCTTTGCATTTGGCCTGCCTGGCCGCCGGCATAGGTAAAGGTGACGAAGCCATAACGAGCCCGATAACTTTTCTTGCCACTCCTAATTCCGTGCTCTATACCGGCGCGAAACCAGTATTTTCTGACATAGATTACGAAACAGTCAATATAAGCCCAGTTGAAATATCTAAAAATCTGACCCGGAGAACGAGAGTCATTCTCCCGGTACATTTTGCAGGATTACCCTGTAAAATGCCTGAGATATCAAAGATCGCCAGGAAAAACAAGTTGATTGTCATAGAAGACGGATGTCACGCGTTAGGGGCCGAGTATAAGCATGGGAAGGAGTTGGTAAAGGTCGGGAGCTGCAGACATTCGCATATGACTGTTTTTAGTTTTCATCCAGTGAAACACATAACAACGGGTGAGGGCGGAGCCATAACCACCAACAGCAAGGAGCTGTACAAAAAATTGTGTATGTTAAGAACACACGGGGTTTACAGGGACCAGAAGATGGCGAGAGCGCGGGGGGGCTGGTATTATGAGATGAGGTCTCTCGGGTTTAACTACAGAATAACCGATTTTCAGTGTTCTTTGGGTATTTCTCAGATGGGAAGGATCGACAGATTTCTCTCGGAAAGAAGGAAAATGGCGGATGTTTATGACAAGGAGTTTTCAGGTATGGGTGAAGTGATAAGAATTCCAAATCAACGGGTTGACAGTGAAAGGCATGCCTATCATCTTTACCTTTTAAGGTTGAATCCGGAATATATATTTTTCAGCGGTTCACCGCGCTGTTCAGCTTTTTCAGTAGCTGACAATGGCCGTAAGGTCGGATTGGAAAGGAATAGAGTTATTGACGAACTTATAGAAAAAGGGATTCGCGCTCAAGTACACTACATTCCTGTATACAAGCAGCCTTACTATCGTGAAAACGGTTACGGGAGGGTTAACTGCATATCCTCGGAAAAATATTTCAATGAAACGATCTCACTACCCATATACCCTGGACTCAGCACCGATCAACAGGGGTATGTCATAAAGAACGTGAAGAAAGCATTATGTGCGGCGGCAAAAAAAAGCAGGTAATTTGAATATATCCAGGTTCACTTTGGGTACGGCTCAGTTGGGATTGGATTACGGTATAGCCAATATTAACGGCAAGCCGGATATTGTTAAGGCTCTTGAGATTCTCAATGCTGCCGTTGGATGTGGTGTCACAAGCTTTGATACTTCCTATTCGTATGGCGAAAGCGAGGAGATTCTGGGTTCTTTTATCGCGAAAAGGGCGGGAAAGGGCGAGGGCCTGTCTATAATATCGAAACTTCCTAAGATACTTCTCGGTGTGAGCCCTGCTCCGCAGATTGTATATAAGGAAGTGAAAAAATATGTGACGGAGTCCATAAAAAGACTGAATGTAGACACGATATCGGTGTATTTGATGCATGATGCTTCGGACATATGCTCTTACGAAGGGAATGTTCTTAAGAGCTTGACAAAAATAAGGGAAGAAGGGCTCATAGGAACGGTAGGAGCCTCTTTTTATTATCCGGACGATGCGGAGAGGGTTCTCGATGTGGACGATATAGGCGCAGTACAGGTCCCTGTTAATCTGATGGACCATAGATTCATCAGGAACGGACTTATGTCAAGATTATCCCGAAAGGGCAAGATCGTTTTTGCCAGAAGTGTATTCTTGCAGGGCTTGTTCTTCATGGACCATGAAGAACTATCTGAAAAAATGTGTCATGTGAAACCATATTTGCGCAAGGCCGTCAGCCTGGCAGGGGAACATAATCTTGGAATGGACGAACTGGCGATGGGGTTTGTGAATAGCATTCCGGGTATCTCATCTTTCGTAATAGGGGCAGATAATGCGACCCAGGTTCTGCGTAATAGTGAGCTGATCGATAATCCCCCGATGGACAGCCAGTTGTATGGCAAGATATCGGGGCATTTTGCATATGTTCCGGAAAAGGTGACAATACCTATTTTTTGGGGGAAGGAGTGAATATGGGTATAAAAGAAATGTTCAGCCTTGAGGGTAAAGTCGCGATAGTTACAGGTGGAGCGGGCCACATAGGTTCGGCCATTAGTGAGATTTTAGCGACAGCAGGCGCTAAAGTGGTTATCGCCGGGTTAGATTCGGAAAAATCTAAAAAGAAGGCCGGAGAGATCATTAAAGAATGTGGCGAAGGATGTTCGGGAATAACAATGGATATTGCTTCTCCTCAAAAAGTAAGAAAAGCCATGAGAACAATAGCAGAGGATTTCGGAGGGATAGATATCCTGGTTAATAACGCATATTTTGGAGGTCGCGGAAGTATCGAAGACATTTCCGACAAGAATTGGGAGAAGGGTATAGATGGGACCATCAACTCTGTTTTTAGATGTTCGCAGTCTGTCATCCAACACATGGAAAAAAGAAAAGGCGGTTCGATAATTAACATATCGTCGATATATGGAATGGTTTCTCCGGACCCGTCAATATATGGAGGGACCGATTATCATAATCCTCCGAACTATGGCGCGGGAAAAGCCGCGATAATACAATTTACACGTTTTGGGGCGTGTCATCTGGCCGGAAAAAATATAAGAATGAATTGCGTTACTCCGGGGGCATTCCCGAACAAGGAAGTGCAAAAGGACGTAAAGTTCATATCAAAGCTTGAAAAAAAGATCCCTGCGGGCAGGATAGGATTACCCCGCGATATCAAGGGGGCTGTTCTATTTCTGGCATCAGAGGCGTCTTCATATGTCACAGGCGTTAATTTAGTAGTAGATGGGGGGTGGACAGCTTGGTGACGGGCAGTGAAAAGAAAGTGGCCGGGATCATACAGGCACGTATGTCCTCAAGAAGGCTCCCGGGTAAGGTAATGATGGATCTATCCGGCAAGACTTTGCTTTCGCGCGTTATAGACAGGACAAGAGCGGCAAAAAGGATTGACTCTATATGTGTGGCGACTTCCGCTTTCCCGGAAGATGATGTTATTGAAATAGAGGCACGCAGGAATGATGTTGAGGTATTCAGGGGAGACCTAGATAATGTTCTGATGAGATATTGCGGGGCTGCAGATTATATGGGGGCGGATTATGTATTAAGGATAACGGGAGATAACCCTCTTACGGAACCAAGTTTTATAGATATGTGCTCGGATAAGATATTAAATGAAGATCTTGATTATGTTTTTGTGAGTGATGTGCCTTACGGCTCTGGCGCTGAAGCGATTTCGAGAAGAGCTTTGTTCGAGGCTTTGGCAAAAGCTGATAGCAAAGAAAAAGAACATGTGACCATGTACTTGTACAAGAACCCGGAAGATTTCAAAAATTCAACGATAGAACCACCACCCTGGTTAAGGAGGCCGGATATCAGACTGACCATTGATACTCCGAAAGATTATATTTTTCTGAGAAAAGTATTTTCATATTTTTACGAGAAAGGTATTTCAAACATCGGGCTAAGAGCCGTCATCGAACTTATCGACGAGATAGGGGGGGCTTGATGGTGAACTTGGGATTGAAACTGTGGTCCGATAACGACGAATATATGCCCCATGCAGAAGAATTGTATAGGGAAGGGTATTATGATTTTATAGAGCTATATGCGGTTCCAGGGACATCAAAAGAATATCTGGATAGATGGAAGAGTCTGGGAGTCAAATTTGTTATACATGCGCCGCATTCTTTTCATGGGTTCAATCTTGCGGACTCTGGCAGAGCTGGTCGTAATAAGGTATTGTTTGAAGAAGCAAGGCGGTTCGCCGATGGCCTTGCCGCGGAACATATAGTCGTGCATCCCGGGGTGTTAGGTACGGAGGATGCGGTATTTGAGCAGTTAAAAGTCTTTGGCGACAGCAGGGTATTGCTGGAGAATATGCCTTATAGGGCTTTAGACAAGGGGATCTGCGCGGGTCATGATCCGGAACGAGTTAGAGACCTTGTCTCGTCATGCCATATAGGTTTTTGTCTGGACATAGCCCATGCCAGCAATTACGCTATCAACTTTGGGTGGGATTATTGCGATGTGCTTGAGGAGTTTATGTGTATAGAACCCAAATTGATACATATGTGTGGAATAGATATTTCTTCTGAGACCGACAGCCACTTGCATTTAAAGGATAGCCAGGTTAGTATGGATGAAATAGGAGCGATAATAAGAGGTTCCGGGGTAAAAAGATGTACGTTGGAGACCCCGAAGGATTCTCGAATCAATCTTGATGATTTCAAAGAAGAAATTTCAACGGCGCGAAAAATTTTGGGCGGATCATGATAAAAAAAATAGAGGTAGCTGGTCGCGTGATAGGGGATGGGTTTAAAACTTTCATAATAGCGGAGGCCGGAGCTAATTGGAAATACTGCAGAGATATGGATCTTAATTATAAACACGCGATCAAGCTTATTAATATCGCCGCAGATTCGGGCGCGGATGCCGTTAAGTTCCAGGTGTACAGAGCCGCAAAGCTGTATGTTAAGTCAGCTGGTCACGCGGGTTACATAGGCAAGAATAAACCGATATACGATATCATTAAGGATATGGAAATACCCTATGAGTGGATACCGGAATTGAAGGATCGATGTGATAAAAGAGGGATAGTTTTTCTTGCTACTCCGTTTGATGAAGAGTCGGTCATTGTACTTGAGAAGGCGGCGATAGAACTTTATAAGATAGCGTCGTATACTATTTCTCATCTACCCCTTGTCGAGATGATAGCGAGGCTCAACAAGCCTATCATTTTGTCTACCGGGGCATCCAACATTGCCGATATAGACAGGGCACTTGAGACCGTGTCAAAATGGGGTAATGACAGGATTGCTCTTATGCAATGCACGGCCCGATATCCCGCATCGCTTGAGACCATTAATTTAAGAGTCATAAGTACTCTGAAAAATAAATATGATATTCCGGTAGGGCTTTCTGACCATTCCAGAAATCCAATTGTAGCGCCTCTCGGCGCGGTGAGTATCGGGGCAAATATCTTGGAAAAGCATTTCACAACTGACAATTCTTTGGATGGTCCGGATCATGGGTTTGCCCTGCTTCCAGAAGAGTTCAAGATGATGGTGGATTATATCAGAATGATGGAACGGGCGATTGGTAGTGGGGTCAAGGAGATCCAGAAGGAAGAAGAAGAATTGCATGGATTTTGCAGAAGGAAAATATATGCTGTAAAAGACATTTTACAAGGTGAATCTTTCTCGGAGGACAATATCGGGGTTTTGCGGAGTGGTCACGCTGCTAAAGGGCTGGATCCTCTGGAATATGGAAACGCGATCGGGAAAAGAGCAAGAATCCGTATTAAGGCAGGTGATCCTATAACCAAGGAAGTTCTGGATGAATGATTACGGGTTATCTTTCCGGCCGGCTGTCAGGGAAGATTGTTCCCTGTTTCATATGTGGAGGAATGAGAGTATTGTCCGGGATCGTTCTTTTTCGGGTGATATGATAGGTTTAGAGGAGCATAAAGAATGGTTTGAGAAAAAATTGATCGATGGTAATTGCAAAATGTTCGTTTTGCAGAGAAACAGCATCCCACTTGGGCAGGTCAGGTTTGACATTTTAGGAAAGAAAGCCGAAATAAGCCTGTCTATTTCGAGTGAGTATAGAGGCATGTCATATGGCAAAAGAAGTATCAGAATGATGTCGGATTACATACTACGCAGTGGTATTGCTGACAGAGTGGTTGCGTATGTAAAGGAGGGGAACAAGTCTTCATTGGGAGCTTTCAGATCCTCGGGGTATACGGTATTGAACGAGAATATCATAGTCAAGGGGCAGAAGGCGATTGAGCTAGAGTACTCAGAGGAAGGCAGGCGGACCAGGCCCATCAAGTATCTTGCTACGACATCTCTTAAGCAAATATGGGAGAAGGAAAGAGATATTGTTTTGCTGGGGCCTTGGTGTTTTGATGGAGAGACGTATGAGGGCGAACCCTCCTCTATTGCCCTATCTCTGGCAAAAGATATAAAATATACTACTGAGAACCTGATACCAAATGCGAATTATTGTGAGAAAGTTTACGGGGAGCTGATAGGTGAAATGACGGCTGTTATGAACGCTGTGCACGATGTCCAGGAGAGCGTCGATTACTGGGCAATTGTTCTTAACCCCTGGCTTGTTTTTCATATTTGCATGATGCATGAAAAATACACCAGGATATTGAAAGTTCAGAACGAGCATAAGGATGGACTATATACTCATACGGTGGAACCCGACGAGAATCTAGCTCCGATGGATACCCGGGAGTTTCTTTTCAATAAGGTCGGAGATCCTGTCTATAACTTGCAGTTATTTTCTCAAATTATTAAAGCATCTGGGATGAACCATCATAAAGCAGAGAAATTTAGTCCTCTTCGCCCGGAGACGGGCTATAGTCGTTGGGGGGAAGCCTTGAACTCAGTCAAAATTTTCGTTAAACGTATGTTTTATAAAAGTCTGTCGGCTTTTCTCGCAGAAAGCGATGTTGTCATGACCGACATGTATCACATCGATTTTTGGGACTGCGTTCATTTAAGTCTGGCTACAGGATCGGCAATTTGTTTGGATACTATTTTTCCATGCCGGCGTACCGAAATATTTGATTATGATAAAGAACTCAGAGGAAAGATGAAAATGGCGAAAGGGGATGACCCTTTTGTGAATGTATTAAAGGAAAGCATCATATACTCCATGCCTCGTTGTTATGTTGAGGGATACGCTTATGTCTCGGGGCGAGTGAACGATATCAAGAGAAAAAAACCACATTTTATTATATCCGCGATAGGGTGGTACTTTAATGAAATGTTTAAGTTTTATGCGGCTCGAATGAAGAGCAAAGGCAGCAAGTTAGTAGGTGTTCAACATGGCGGGGATTACGGCTACAGTCTTTACCAATCGGCGTTCATTTTTGAGCTGAAAAACAAAGACATGTTCTTCAGTTGGGGGTGGGGAAAAGGTATGGATAAGATAAAGGCGCTTCCCAATCCACATCTTTCCAGGATCAAGAATACATACTCGAATAGGGGGGACGGGATCCTCTATATATCTACCAATTATCCAAAACATTTTTTCTCTTTGTTGAGCTATCCTGGTACCGAAGGGATGGAAATGTATTTCGAACAACAATTTTCTTTTTTGAAAAAAATGCCTTCTCGTCTGACCGGAAAATTGTACTATCGTTCTTACCCGACGGATTACGGCAGGAGGATAAAAGACAGGGTAAAAATGATGAATCCTTCGATCAGGTGGGCCGACAAGTCCAGGAGTTTTCAGTGGATGAGGCGATCTAGACTAGTCGTATTGGATCACCCCGGGACATCCTTTGTGGAAGCCATGGTGGTGAACGTGCCATTGATACTTTTCTATAGCAGGGAATTATGGGCTATGTCACCTTATGCAGAGAGTCTTTTTGATGCGATGAGGAGTAAAGGTATTGTTCAACCCAATCCTGATTCTGCTGCGGTTAAACTGGATGAAGTCTATGATAATGCTCGTGAATGGTGGAAGGATAGGCAGATACAAAAGATCAGAGAAGAATTTATTGAAAGCTATGGATATTCCCGGAAAAACTGGAGGGATATATGGGCCAAAGAAATACGTTTATTGAAAGACTAACCCTGGAGGATAGAGATGAGATATTGTAAAAGGTGTGTATATCCGGAGTCGTCCGCTGTAAAGCTTACGTTTGATGAGAGGGGAATATGCAGTGGATGCAGAGTTGCTGAAGAAAAAGAAAAACTGGATTGGGGTGAGCGTGAAAAACAATTGAGAAAGATCCTAGAGTCATATAAGGGACAGGCAGAATATGACTGTATAATTCCGGTGTCAGGTGGCAAGGATAGTCACTATCAGGTGTATCTGATAAAAGAAGTTTATGGCCTAAACCCTCTTCTGGTGACATTTAACCACACTTTTAATACGAGGCTGGGAATAGATAATCTTACGAACCTTGTTGAAAAATTTGGTTGCGATCACTTAAGGTTTACGCCCAGTCCTAAAACAGTGAAAAAGCTTGCCAGGGTTGCTCTCAAAAAGATGGGGGACTTTTGCTGGCATTGTCATTGTGGTATTTTTACCTATCCCGTTCAGGTAGCCGTGAAATATCGGATACCTTTATTGATATGGGGGGAACAGGGTTTCTTAGACTTAGGGGGTATGTTTTCGCATTACGATATGATTGAAATGACGAGGAGGTTCAGGACGGAGCATGGTCTCAGGGGATACGACTATTCCGATTTGATCGACGAGAAAGAGGGGATAACGGCAGAAGACTTGAGGTGGGCGGTATATCCTTCAGATAAGGATATCGAGCGTGTGGGGGTCAGGGGCATTTATCTTGGTAATTTTGTTAATTGGAACGGAAAAAAACAGACGGAGTTTTTAATAAAAAATTATAATTTTCAGACGGCTCGTGAATCAAGAAGTTACAATACCTACGAAAACGTCGAATGTCATCATTGTGGTGGTGCCCATGACTATCTCAAATGGCTTAAATTTGGCTATGGCAGGGCCACAGATCATGCGTCGCAAGATATACGTTTGGGTAGGATGACGAGAGAGGAGGGTGTTGATATGGTTGAGAAATACGACGCGAAACGTCCAAATGACCTAGATCCGCTTCTTGATTGGCTGGAGATAAGTGAGGAAGAATTTGTCGAGGCCGTTGATGGGATGAGGGATCCGCGCGCGTGGAAAAAAGAGAACGGCAAGTGGATATTGCAAGATCATGTGAGAAATCACCGGAACGATCCTGGAGTAGAGGAGGTAAGGGTGCCTCTTGATGAAGAAAAACGAAAAACGAGAGAATATGTTCTGACATGTCCAAGAGGTAAGTTCGCCGATGGATATGTCAGGATGTGAAATATTACATCATTTTATGAAGACGCTTGTAGTTGATTACAACATAGGAAATTTGCAGTCCATGGTTAATGCTCTGAAAATGGTCGGAGGTGATGTGATAGTTTCTAACAAGGGGGAAGATTTTGAAAAGGCTTCACATATAGTTTTGCCAGGTGTCGGAGCGTTTGGGGAAGGTATGAAGAATCTTGAAGCCCTGGGGTTGATCGAATTACTGCACAAACATGTGATCGAGAAAAAAAAGCCATTTTTAGGTGTATGTTTGGGAATGCAGCTTATATGTGGATATAGCTGTGAGGGGGGAGATTACAAAGGCCTTGGGTGGGTTACCTCTAAAGTCCAATACCTGGGGCAGGGTATAACGGGATTGTTGATTCCACATGTAGGATGGAATGACGTTGTCCCGAGGGATAAAAGTGTTTTATTTCCCGATCCGCTGAAAACCTATGTGTTTTACTTTGTTCACAGCTACCACTGCGAGTCAGAATCGCAAGATGTTGTTAGTTCGGAATGTTTCTACGGACGCAAATTCACCGCAAGCTTTGAACATGAAAATATTTTTGCCACGCAGTTTCATCCAGAAAAAAGTCAGCTTTTGGGGTTAGAGTTGTTAGGTAACTTTTTAAATTATCGTTTTTGATTGCAGGGAAACATATATGCTTAAAAAAAGGCTTATTGCCGTACTTCTCCTGAAGAACGGGCATCTGGTCAAAACTAGGAATTTTGATAATTTTCAGATAATTGGTAGTCCTTTGCAGTCCATCGAGAGGTTCAATTCATGGGCAGTTGATGAAATATTGCTGCTGGATTTGAGTACAGAAAAATTTTACGACCACGAAAGATATGATTGTGGATATGAGAACCCGGATTCTATTGAGGGTATAATCTCATACCTTTCAAGATCTTGTTTTGTCCCGCTTGCGGTTGGAGGGGGAATACACAATATTGAAGATATTAAACAGCGCCTTAAATTTGGCGCGGATAAAGTAGTTATAAATACGCAGGCATTCAATGCTCCCGGTTTTATTGTCGAAGCAGCGAAGATGTTCGGGAAACAGTGCATAGTGGTATCGATAGATGTTAAGTTTGGCAGCGGCGGAAGGCCAACCGTTCATGTGGCGCATGGTAATAAGGATACAGGACTTGATCCGGTAGTATGGGCTAAAGAAGTTGAAACATTTGGTGCCGGGGAAATTTTGCTTAACTCTGTAGACAGGGATGGCACTATGTCTGGATATGACCTTGATCTAATAAGATCCGTCACCGAAAATGTAGATATACCAGTTATCGTTTGTGGTGGGGCAGGGGAATGGAGCCATTTTGTTGATGCTATTAATCTTGGCCAAGCTTCGGCCGTTGGAGCTGCTAATATTTTCTATTTCAGGGAACAGAGTACACGAATAGCGAAGAAATATATGAAAGCTTCCGGTATCAATGTGCGTTTCGCCGAGGATTTTGAGAAATTTATAAACATTAAGAATAATCAGGCCACACGGTGAGGAACGATTTGTCATTTTTAAAGTTCATAAAACAAATATTTTGGCGGACACCCGGGAAGTTCATTTTTATCGTTATTTTTATAATCCTGGCTGGTATGCTTGAAGGTGTGGGGTTTACGCTTTTTTCAAATCCTTTTATACGGCATATCATTAATACTTTACGACTGGTGGAAAGGACTCATTGGTTTAAATTGCAGGAGGTTTTTGACGAGCTGGCATATCTATTAAAAGCTTTATCATTCGAAGGGATATGTTCAGATTGCCGCGACGCACTCAAAGAAAAGTTCCTGATATTCGCTGATATAGATAGGTTTTATAAGAACTGGATATCAGGAGGACTTGCCATGGATCAAAACATAGTAGACGGGTATATGGATATAGTAGATAGGGTTTTGTTGAACGGCGCCGAGGAGTGCGCGGGAGTACTGCATGGATAACTCAGAGACGATGAAAGCTTGGGCAGACAATTGGTCCCCCCACAGCGTGAGTGAAGTGATGTCGATATTCGGATATATCAGAGTTAAGAGATTGCTGACTATTTTTAGGGAATTGTTACCGGTCGAAGGCAAGATCCTAGAAGGTGGATGCGGGTTGGGACCATGGGTCATCAAATTGCGTGAACTTGGGTACGATGTCACGGGCGTGGATTACGACACGGCCTCTATCGGTAAGATCAAGGAATACGATCCCATTATACCGGCGTATGTTGCGGATGTAAACAGCATGCCGTTCGAAAACAATACTTTTGATGCTTACATGTCATTGGGCGTGCTTGAACATTTTGTTGAAGGTCCTCAAGAAGCTATTGAAGAAGCTCGAAGGGTTATGAAATCTGATGGATTGTTCCTGATAACGCTGCCCTACTTGAACCTGTTATTGAGGGTGAAGCGTCCTTATGAAAGATTGAAAAGGATTGGTTGGGTTAGAGGGCTCTTAGGGAAAGAACAAAAAGTCTTCTATTACGAGCGTTATTTTAACGTGCGCGAGATATGCAATTATCTTGAGGCTGGGGGTTTCGAGGTCGAGGAGATTAAGCCGATCGATCATATATTCTCATTCGTTTCTTTTTCGAGAATTTTCAGGGATAAAATGTCTTATGATGGAGAGAATGATCTTGCTGTGAAGGCCGCAGATATTTTCGGTAAGATTCTGCCATGGGGCATTGCTGGATCTATGCTGATAGCGGCCAGAAAAAAATAGCATAAAAAAGGGTGTGATGCGAAGCTCATAATACAGATATCATATCATAACCAGGAAAAGAGCTATGGTAATGTTAGGTGGTCTGTCGCACAGAATCGAGGAGATTGACGGTATTGAGCCTCTCGTAATAGATTATGGGTTCTCGGATGTGCCGATAGCGGGCGGCCCTAAAACCACGGTGTGTATTATATTGTGCTACTGCCGTTCAAGAGGGAGTAGTAGGCTTTTGGGAGAGGGATGGAAAGATTCATTTGAATTTGGAGAGGACATGATCGTAAAACTGAAAGTTATAATCAGTGCAAAAGTAAGCTTTTTACGTGCAAGAGTTTTTTGAAGCTTTTCGATCAGTCCAACGTAGAAAATATAGGTTGCGGTGGTCTTTTCTTCCTTAGGGGTAGAGGTGTTTGAATTTGTTTGCATTGGATTTTTGGATCTTCTAATAGCATGATATGTTTTTAGACAAAGCTTAATAAATGGAACGATAACAATGAATAAAGGCAAAATTCTAAAAGATATATTTAAATTTACATCTGCTAGGTATATGTCTCAGGGAATCGGTTTTTTTACGGCCATAGCTTTGCGTAGATTTCTCGGTCCATTTTATATGGGTGCGTGGAGTTTATTAAAAGTTTTGCTTGGTTATTTCCATTACTTATTTTTAGGTGTAGATTACGGGGCAAGCAACAAAATACCGTTTTATGCGGGGCAGGAGAACAGAGAGGCAGAAGAAGATGTTAAGAATACCGCTCTTACTGTTATGCTTCTTGCTGGTGTTCTCACTAGCGTGTGTCTTTTGATAAGCGCTATTATTTTTAGACAGAAGCTCCAGATCGAGATTGTTGTGGGTTTTTATGTTTTGTCCGTATTCGTTATCGTTAACAATTTTTGCAGTTTTTATCAGATAGTTTTAAGGGCTAAGCATAATTTTTCAGTATTAAGCAAGTCGATCGTTTTCGAGTCTATAGTTAACCTTTTACTTACGATTCTGCTGGTAAGCAACTTTAAGATCTATGGATTGTATGTTGTATTGATAATTGTCACGCTTATAAATCTTGCATTTATGCATTTTCTTGCAAGATACAGATTTAAGTTCAGTTTGAATTTTAATAGAGCAAAAGAGTTGCTAAAAACTGGTTTCCCGCTCATGGTGGTAGGCATTCTTGGGTGGTTTCTTGTTAGCCTAGATAGGATAATGATAGGGATTATGTTGGGAGTCACTTTTGTGGGGTATTATAGCATCGCCAATATGGCCCAGGGTTACATTGTGCAACTGTCGGGTTTTGGAACAGTTATCTATCCTCGCATGATGGAAGCATATGGCAAAAAAGGAGATATTGACGATATTAAAAAGTATGTAGTTATTCCTCCTCTTATAATCGCTTATTTTCTACCATCGGTACTGGGTATGGTTTATTTTATTGTGCCGTTACTCGTAATTAAAGTATTGCCTGATTTTGAACCCGGGGTGACAGCGGTGCAAATACTTCTTTTGCAGATGTTTTTCGCTGCGTCCTATACACAAGCATCACATTTTCTTGTTGCTCTTGGAAAGCAAAAGATGTTTATCCCCATAACAATTAGCGCTATCATTGTCAACGTGGTGGGAAATTATATAATGATAAAAAATGGCTTTGGAATATATGGCGTTGCCGCGGTAACTTCGTTTGTAGCGTTTTTAAACTTCGTTATTTTCCAAACTTATGCAATGAAACATTTTTCCGGGTTTAGAAGAATATCCTTCTTTTTGTGTAAAGTGATATTTCCGTTGCTATACACAGCAACAGTAGTATTACTGCTTAATAGGAATGTACATTCACAAAGCTATTTGCTCGAAATATTTTTCAAAATTTCGATATTGTTAATATCTTCTCTGCCGCTATATATTTATATTGAAAAAAAAACCAACATAATAAGTCATTTTTTAAATGTGCATATAAATCACGATCAAAGATAAGAAACTGAAATTGGCAGTCATATGAAAGCTTTTTTGAAAAGAGTCGTTTTAAGAATCTTAGCCATGATGGAGCCAGCATTTAATATTGCAGCTGAATTTTACGGTGTTGATCTCAGGAAGAAGTACAGGGTTTATGGACAGAACCCAGTTATTTTTGAGGATCCGGAAACGGAAAGAAGATTTGTTCCTAGGTCAACTTATTTTAATACAAGATCCGGTAGTATTTTTGTCGGGGCCAATGCTATGTTTGGAGAAAACGTTATGGTTATAACGGGCAAGCATCTGGATATATCCGAGGCATCTAGAAAAAGTATCCTGGAGCATTCTGTTCCTCAAGAGGGTAGAGATATCCATATAGGCAGGGATTGTTTTATCGGGAGCGGAGCTATAATAAATGGAAAGGTGAAGATTGGAGATCATTCCGTTATCGGAGCAGGGGCTGTTGTAACTAAAGACGTACCTGAAAAAGTTTTTGTTGCTGGTGTTCCAGCTAAGATTGTAAAACAATTGTAAGAGTATACGATGAAATACGAAATAGTCTTTTGGGGACATGTAAATAATGGGATAGAGCGGTATTTGCCCTTGATGGTCAGCCTTAAACGTAGAGGGGTAAACACATTGCTATTTTATCAAAACTTTGATTACAAAGATTATTTTAGTAAATCGCAGATTAGGATAATTGAAAAGTATGATCTTCAGGTCAAAGATTATTCCTCGTACATGGGAAAAGATATTTTCTTAAGATGTGCAAATTCGGCAAAAAAGTTTTTTAAAAAAATTGGAATTAGTTTTTTTTATAACAAATTCAACGGATTATGCTCAAAACTTGTCAAAAAGAATGTTAATGAAGAATTAGTGGCGAAAATGTTTGCGGAGTTTGGACATAAGATTAGTTTTTTTGACGATATTCATATTTGTAAGGATACCGATTACCCATATGGGAGTTATTGTATAAAAAAGATGTCAGACGAGAGAAGAATTAAGTCTTTTAGTATTTGTCCTGGTGGTACAGTTCATATGCCTAAAAGTGTAAAAATAGATCATGTGGAATTGATTTTTGACAAAATATATGCGCCAAATGCTTATGAGAAAGAATGGAATGAAAAAGTTTATCAGTGTGGGCCATCACAAAATATTATTTCAATTGGTGATCCCAGAAATGATCTGAACTGGAAGAAAGAGATAGAAAGTTTATACAAACATGATGTTGACAGAAAGATAAGAGATCTAAGTAGTGGTCCCAAATTTAAAATATTGTATGTGTGCGGGAATCTTGAAAACTTTAATAAGATAGACCAAAAACACAATGATTTGAGGGATATGGGGCGATTGTCCAAGGAAATAGGCAATATAAGTCTTTTTATAAAACCGCACCCACGCTATCGTAATGAAAATATCATCAGGAAAATTATGTCAAAGATGGGGGTCAAGGATTTTCATATTCTAAAGAATGAGCCATTAATTTGTTATAGGGATCATATGGATCTTTTTATTACTTCCGGAACTAGCGCTATACAGGATTTGTTGCCTGGAAGTTATAAGAAAATAGCGCTATACGATACGATCCAGAGAGAACTCGACCTAAAAAACATTTTTTCAGATATTTTGCCTTGTTTTAATAGCTACGAGACTCTTTATGCGTTTGTCGAGAAAATAGTTTCAGGAGCAGGTTATGTGGACAACCTAGCAGAAGAGGAGGTAATAAATTTTTGTAAAAAATGGGTCGCAGCGAATGATGAGTTAGATAAGGTAATTGAGAACATAACAAATGACATTTATGCGGAATTAAACATTGAATAGGGGGAAATTATGTCTTATAAAGTACTCTTTGTATATCCAAATCTGTCTATGAGCGCGATGGTCCCACATGCAATAGCGGCTCTTGCTTCTGTTTTGAAGAACGATGGTTTTGAAGCAAGTGTGTTTGACGCTACCAGGTATGAAAGCACGACGAATTCAAACAAAACCAGAGTGAAGATGTTTAATGCAGTTCCTTATAATTTCAAAGACAGAGGAATAGAAGCAAAAGAATCCGATGTTTTTTATGATTTCCGTGAAAAAATAGAGTCTTTTAAGCCCGATCTTATTGCAATATCCATTGTGGAAGACACCTATGCTTTAGGTGCCAAGTTGTTGGAATCAGTGAGAGATACGAATATTCCAGTTGTTGCAGGAGGTGTATTTTGCACATATGCAACTGACAAAGTCTTGGCTAACCAGGATATCGATTATGCGATAAGAGGAGAGGGTGAGAAGGCGATATTGGATTTATGCAGGGCATTAAGGGATAAAAAGAGTCCGTATGAGGTAAACAATCTTTCGTATAGGGCAAATGGGAAAATTGTTTCAAATCCGGTAAATCCACTGGTTAACTGTGATGACATACCTTTCCCGGATTATTCCGTCTTTGATGAAGATGCGCTTTATCGACCCATGATGGGGGATATATATCGAACTGTGTCAATAGAATTGCACCGTGGGTGTCCCTATAACTGCGGGTATTGTAACTCTGCTGCAAACAACCATTATTATAAAGAGAAGACGGGCCAGATTTTCTTTAGGAAACGTTCACTTAAAAGTTTTTCGGAGGAGTTGGATCATATGGTTAAAAACTATGATCCGGAATTTATATACTTTATATCCGACACATTTTTACTTCTAAGCGATGCTGAATTCGCAGAATTTTGCGATATTTACTCAAAATATAAGATACCATTCTTTGCAAATACTCGAGCCGAAACGGTAACGGAGAAAAGGGTCAAGATGTTGGAAGACATTAATTGTGCAAGGTTTAATGTTGGACTTGAGCATGGTAATGAAGAATTTAGACGAAAAGTTGTTGGAAGACAGCTTTCTAATGAAGTCATACTGAATGCCATTAAATTGGTGGGGGAAAGTAAAATCTCAACTGTTACAAATAACATCATAGGGTTTCCTGATGAGACGAGAGACCTTATATTCGATACGATCAATCTTAACAGACCGGTAGAGAAATACTGTGATTCTGTTAGTTGCACAATATTTTCTCCGTATCATGGCACATCTTTAAGGGATAGAGCCATAAAAAGCGGTTATTTGGACGATAATGTTGTTGTAGACAGCGCTTGCTTTTTCTCTAGTTTACTGAAGATGCCCAATTTATCTGTAGAAGAGATAGATGGTCTACATCGCACATTTACCATGTATGTTAGAATGCCCCTGAGCGAATGGCCTAGAATTGAAAGAGCTGAAAAACTGGATGATGAAGGCAATAAAATATACCAAGAGATCAGAGCAGAATTTCAGGATAAATATCTTTCAAAGAGAACGCATAAAAAGATAAGAAAAATGGAAAAGTCTGGTAATTGTACAAAAGAACAGCAAAATGGTAAAGGATGATTGGGTATGAAAGAATCGGATATTAGACCAGCGAAGATATTTGATGAGTACTTGAAACTTTCAGAGAAAGACATAAAAAGTTTTTTCAAAGACTGCAAATATCAGAATGTAAAATGTCCATCATGCGGGAGTGATGGGAAATTTAATTTCACGAAAAAGGGCTTTAATTATTTCCAATGTAAGTTATGCATGACGTTATTTGCAAATCCCAGGCCGGTCCAAAAGGCTTTTGACAGGTATTATGAAGGGGGGCTTGCTAGCAGATATTGGGCAGAACATTTTTATAAGAAAACAGAGAACGCAAGAAAAAAAAGCATATATAAGCCTCGAGCAAAAAAAGTTAAATCATTTATCAATAAGTATTTGCCAAAAGCTCACTGCTTGATTGATATCGGCGCGGGGTATGGAACATTTTGTGAAGAACTCATAAAAGTTATGCCTCGTAACTTCAAAGTTGTTGCGGTTGAACCGTCAGACTTTCTCTCTAAGATCTGTAAAAATAGGGAGTTGCATGTTATTAAAAAGTTCATCGAAAAGGTTACCGCTGAAGATCTTTCAGGCCTGAGAAAAGGAAGGGCGGTTTTCACTTCTTTTGAGCTTTTGGAACATTTGAACGATCCGGAAAAGGTTCTTAAAAAGTGCGCTAAAATGATGCATTCCGGGGATCTATTTATTTTTACAACTTTAAGCGGCCAAGGATTTGACATAAGAGTGTTATGGGAAAAATCAAGGTCTATAAACCCGCCACATCACTTAAATTTCTTTAATCCAATATCCATAAGGATATTAATGGAAAGATGTGGGTTCGAAGTTTTAGAAGTAACTACACCAGGGAAGCTGGATGTAAGCATTCTAGACAGCAATATTAAATTAATTAAAGACAAGTTCATAAAAAATTTGTTAAAGCAAGCAAGTGATAACACGAAAAATGAGTTACAGGGATTTTTGCAAAAACATAATATGAGTTCACATATGATGGTTGTTGCAAAACGCAAATAGGAGAATGAAAATGATTCTAAAACAAGCATTAGGTAAGTGTAAGCTGACTATTGGTTCCTGGATGACTATAGGAGATTGTTCTATAGCCGAAATAATGGCCAAAACTGGGTTTGACTGGCTGGTAATCGATATGGAGCATAGCTCAATAGATTTTGGGGTAGCCCAGAACTTAATAAGGACAATAGACCTGGCAGGAGGGACCCCTTTGGTAAGAGTTGGAGAAAATAGTCCTTACCTTATAAAGAGAGTTATGGATGCCGGTGCACATGGAGTTATAGTCCCCAATGTTAACAGTATAGAGGAGGCCGAAAAAGCTGTTTCTGCCGCAAAATATTCGCCGGAAGGGACAAGGGGAGTGGGGTTGGCCAGAGCTCAGAATTATGGACTGGGATTTGAAAAATATAAGGAATGGCAGAAAAAGAATGCTACCGTAATTGTTCAAATAGAGCACTATAAAGCGATGGATGAGCTCGAGGGGATTCTTAAGACGCCGGGAGTTGATGCAACTATGATAGGGCCATATGACCTTTCCGCGTCTTTGGGATTTCCTGGGAATTTTCAGAAAAAAGAAATGAAAGATTTTCTTGAAAAATATTTGAAAGTATCGAAAAAAGTAAAAAAAGCTTGCGGTATACATGTCATTCCTCCCGAAGCAGAAGAAGTTAAGAAGGTTATAAAAAAAGGGTACAATTTCATAGTGTTTAGCTTTGACGCAATGTTTATAGGTCAAAAAATTAAAGATGAAATTAAATCAGTGAGGTAAAGATCATGAACATCGTTGGGATTATTCCAGCCAGGATGGGAAGCACCAGGTTTCCGGGCAAACCACTCGTAGATATTTTAGGTAAGGCGATGATTTACCATGTTTACCATAGGAGTAAACTTTGCAAAAAGATGAACAGTGTATATATTGCGACGTGTGATAAAGAGATAAAAGAGTATTGTGAAAATAACGACATGAAAGTGGTTATGACGAAAGACACTCATGAGAGATGTTCTGATAGAACCGCAGAGGCCATGGTGAAGATTGAACGAAAGATTGGGGGAAAAATAGATATTGTTGTAATGATACAGGGTGATGAGCCCATGGTGGTTCCACAAATGATAAAAAGAGCCCTGTCACCTATGGTAAAGAACGAAGATATAGGGGTAGTAAACTTAATGGCTACGTTAAGGACCAGGAAGGAAGAACTAGATCCAAATCAAGTGAAATTGGTTGTAGATAAAAAGAACTTTGCAATGTATTACTCCAGAGAACCCATACCCTCGTCTAAAAAGTGGGCGGGTAATATTGCAATAAAAAAACAAGTGCCTATTATACCGTTTAGGAGAGATTTTTTACTAAAATTTAACAAACTTTCTCCTACCCCTCTTGAAGAGATAGAATCGGTTGATATGCTCAGGGTTCTTGAGCATGGGTATAAGGTAAAAATGGTAGATTCACCATGGGATAATTACAGTGTTGATACGCCGGAAGATTTGAAAAAAGTTATAAGGACGATGAAAAAGGATAAGTTTTTATCTAAATATCTTTAAGGAGTCATGTTATGAAGACTAATGGGGAGCTAAAAGTAGGGATAGCTGGATATGGCGTTGTTGGTAAAAGAAGACGTCAGTTTATTGATGGGCACCCTAGATTGAAAACCGTAGCGGTTTGTGATCAAAACTTTGAAGTCTCAGGCGTTATGCCGGATGATGTGAAATTCTTCCCCGATTACAAGCAGCTTTTAAAAGAACCGATAGATATTGTATTTGTTTGTTTGCCTAATTATATTGCGGCAGAGGTTACTATTGAAGGCCTGAAAAGTGGAATGCATGTTTTTTGCGAGAAACCTCCTGGAAGGAATGTTGAAGACATTAAGAAGGTAATTAGTGTGGAGAAGGAAAATCCAAAGGTAGTTTTAAAGTATGGATTTAACCATCGGTACCATAAGTCTGTTCGTGAAGCATTGGCGATTGTTAAGTCTGGTAAACTGGGGAAGATTATTAATTTACGAGGAGTTTATGGGAAAAGCAAGGTAATGTCTTTTGCTGGTGGATGGAGGGCTGAAAGGAAATTTTCCGGAGGAGGTATTTTATTAGATCAGGGCATACACATGGTTGATTTGATGAAACTTTTTTGCGGTGATTTTAAAGAAGTTAAAAGTTATGTGTCGAATGATTATTGGAAGCATGACGTGGAAGATAATGCCTTTGTTTTAATGAAGGATAAAAAGGGCAGGGTAGCGACACTGCATTCAAGTGCAACGCAGTGGCAGCACAGGTTTTCTTTGGATATAAACCTTACAAAAGGTTTTTTAGAACTGCAAGGTATTTTATCAGGCTCAAAGAGTTATGGCGAAGAAAAACTTGTTGTAGTTAAAAAGAGTGAATCAGATTTCGGTTCAATGCAAGAAGAAACGATAACTTATTTAGAGGATAATTCGTGGAAAGATGAAATATATGAATTTGTAGATGCGATAATAAAAGGAGACAGAATTGAAGACGGGACCAGCCAGGAGGCTTTAGATGTTATGAAAATCATATATAGGATTTACTACGCCGATCCCGAATGGAGAAAAAAATACAATATAAGCGATCCTGATAAAAATTAATGCCGTTTATAAGGAGGGAAATGAATAATAGTATTGAAGGTCTTATTGCGAGCTCGGACGATATAGAAGATTTTGCGAAAGGATATTTTGATTACGTTTCGGGACTTTTAAGGAATATGGATACAGCGATGATAAAAGAGTTTGTCGAGGAGTTTGAGTATTCCAGGAAAGATCAGAGTACAATGTTCTTTGCCGGCAACGGAGGTTCGGCGGCCACAGCTTCGCATATGGTGAACGATCTTGGGTTCGGCACAAGGGTGCATGTTGACCCGCCCATCCGTGTGTTGTCCCTGTCGGATAATTTATCGGCCATTACCGCGGTTGCTAACGATACAGGTTATGATAACGTATTTATCAGGCAGCTGCAGGTCTATTACAGGCCCGGAGATAAACTGGTGGTAATTTCTGCCAGCGGGAACTCTCCTAACCTGGTGCGGGCGGCTGAATGGGTAAAAGAAAAAGGCGGGAAGGTTTTGGGATTTTTAGGTTTTGATGGAGGCAAGTTGATTGATATTTGTGACGTGGCCGTATCTGTCAAAACACCGCACGGAGAGTATGGACCGGTCGAAGATGTTCATATGATACTTGATCATCTCATTTATACTTGGATATGGCATGCAAAAAGGAAGGGATAGAAACGATGATCTCATTAAGGGGAGAAAAAATACTTTTGGGGCCGTCATCTTTCGGAGCAGTTAGCAGTGAACCCTTAGACCTTTTGGTTTCGACAGGCGCCGAGATAGTTGATAATCCTTACAAGAGGAAATTATCAAAAGAAGAGCTTATTGAGCTTCTCGGACAAGGGATAACGGGTATAATTGCCGGGCTTGAAACGCTGGATAAAGAAGTGATGTCAGGGTCGGTCTTGAAGGTTATTTCCAGGTGCGGTTCGGGGATGAGCAATGTAGACGTTACCGTCGCTAAAGACCAGGGTATAGCGGTTTACTGGACGCCGGATGCGCCGGTATCTTCTGTAGCGGAACTTTGTCTTGGGGCCATGCTTTCACTTTTGAGAATGGTCCCCATGATGGACAATGACTTACATAATGGTAAATGGACAAAGAAAATAGGAGGGCTTCTCGAAGGTAAGACAGTTGCAATTATAGGGTTTGGACGTATCGGCCGGCATTTATACAATTTGATGGAGCCCTTTAAAGTTAGGGTTCTGGCGGTAGATCCGTGTATAAAAGAAAAATTCGAGGATGTGAGGGTAGTTTCTCTTGAAGATGCTTTGCAAGAGGCCGATATAGTGAGCGTTCATGCCAGCGGGGAAGCCAGGATATTAGGGGAAAATGAATTCAGAATTATCAAGAAAGGGGTGTTTATTTTGAATGCCGCCAGAGGTTCTCTTATAGACGAGAAAGCCCTTATTTGCGCTTTAGATGATGGACGTGTTAGCGGCGCATGGCTGGATGTATTTGAAAAAGAACCTTATTCAGGAGGTCTTATAAAATATCCTCAGGTTATATTGACGCCCCATGTAGGTTCTTATACAAGGGAATGCAGGGTTCGGATGGAAACGGAGGCTGTAGAGAATCTTATAAAGGGGTTTAAGGATAAATAAGGGAAGGTAATGTATGAAGATCGACTTTACAGGGAGAAAAGCCCTTGTCACGGGTGCAACACGCGGTATAGGCAAAGCAATAGCCGATGATCTTTATTCGCTGGGAGCAGACCTGATTCTCACCGGGACCCATCAGGATCAGATAGATGAATTGAACTTAAAAGGTGGCGATCGGAAGAAATACTATTGCGTGGATTTTAGTAACCACGATGCAGTTAAAGATTTTACCGAGACGCTAAGCGCGCATAATAATATAGATATATGCATAAATAACGCAGGTATTAACCGAATAGATCTTTTAGAGCAAACCAAAGAAGAAGATTTTGATGATATTATGGCCGTCAATCTCAAGGGGCCGTATATGGTGACTCGTGCAGTATGCCCCGGGATGAAGGCCAGGGGATATGGCAGAATAGTTAATATTTCCTCCATATGGGGTGTTATAAGCAAAAAGGGGAGGTCTATATATTCCGCAAGTAAATTTGGGCTTATAGGGCTTACAAAGACAATTTCCAATGAGATGGCATCGTCCGGTGTTCTTGTGAATGCCGTTTCTCCCGGTTTTGTTCTGACGGATCTGACAAAAAGTACGCTTAGCAAAAAAGAAATAGATGAACTTGCAAAACAGGTACCAGCTGGGAGATTAGCAGACCCTGGAGAAATTGCACGTGTTGTGGTATTCCTTGTAAGCGGATTGAATACGTATTTAACGGGTAAGAATATAGTAGTTGATGGAGGGTTTATAGATGTCTGATGCTTTTTCTGTCCGGTCGAGGGTAAGAGAATATAGGGTAGAGTTCATAGACGGGTTCCATGATGATATACGGGCGAAGATGAAAGATAATTTTTTTCTTGTTATGGATGAGAAAATTAAAGAACTTCATGCGTCAAAGTTAGAAGGGCTTTGCCTTTCCCGTAATGTTATTTCTGTAAAAGCCAATGAAGAAAGCAAGACATTGGCAGGTTGTAATGATCTCATAAAAGCTCTTTTACACAGTAGTGTTCGAAAAAACAGCATGATCTTTGCCGTGGGCGGCGGAGTGGTCCAAGATATGGTATCTTTTGTGAGCATGGTGCTTTTTAGGGGGATAGAATGGTTTTTTTATCCCACTACGCTTTTGGCCCAGGCCGATAGTTGTATAGGCAGTAAAAGTTCTATCAATTTTATGGGATATAAAAACATTCTGGGATCTTTTTATCCTCCGTCCTTTATCGGGATAGATGCGGGATTTTTAGAAACCCTGCCGGCAGAAGAAATAAAGTCCGGCATAGGGGAAATATTACATTTTTATTTTATTGCCGGGAAATTGGATATTGCGGAAAAGATGATGGATGAATATGAACATCTCATAGAGGATCCTGAGAACATGCAAGAGTACATTGTAAACAGTCTAAAAATTAAGAAGCCTGTTGTGGAGGAAGATGAGCTTGATAAGGGTATCCGGAACCTTTTTAATTATGGGCATACGTTCGCTCATGCGGTAGAAAGTATCACGTCCTATAAGATCAATCACGGCCAGGCCGTAACGTTGGGAATGGACATGGCGAATTATCTTTCCATGAAGGCGGGATATATTGACAAGAAGCTTTTTGGGGAAATGCACGATATCTTGAAGAAGAACATCCCGGCGTTCAGACTTTCTGAGGATAATATTGAGGACTATATTAAGGCACTATCAAGGGACAAGAAAAATGTGGGGTCGGATCTGGGATGTATATTGACAAAAGGCCCCGGGGCTATGTTCAAAGAATATCGCCCGATGGATAAGGCGCTTAGGGCTGATATATTGAGTTATTTCGGAGATTAATATTAAAAACGGAGAGGCATAATATGAAACTGATAATCCAGATCCCGTGTTATAACGAGGAAAAAACCCTTCCACTAACACTGAAAGATCTCCCAAGATCAATAGAAGGGATAGACGAGATAAAAACTCTTATCGTTAACGACGGAAGTACTGATTCTACCGTGGAAGTCGCCAAGGAAAACAATGTTGACCACATAGTGGATCTTCCTTATAAACGGGGTTTGGCGGAGGCTTTCAGGCGTGGGATCGAGAAGTCTTTAGAATTGGGGGCGGATATTATTGTTAATACGGATGGTGATAACCAGTACAAAGGTGAGGATATCGAGAAGCTTGTAAAACCAATACTCGATAAAAGATCTGAAATAGTGATAGGTTGCCGCAACATGCCCGAAATAAAACACTTTTCAATAATAAAAAAGACCCTTCAGGGATTGGGAAGCCATATGGTAAGGCGTTTCTCGCGCACTAATATTCCCGATACCACAAGCGGTTTCAGGGCTTATTCAAGGGAAGCGGCGTTAAAGATGAACGTTTTCTCAAACTACACTTATACGCTCGAGACTATAATACAGGCGGGGAGAAAAGAAATACCGATAACGCATGTTGATATCAGGACAAATGAAAAACTTCGGGAATCAAGGCTGATCAAGAGCATACCCGCTTACATAATACGGTCTATAGCTACTATGCTGAGGGTATATTTGATGTATGAACCTATGAAGTTCTTTGTGCAGGCAGGTTCCTTAATATTGTTCTTAGGCGGTCTTCTCGGAGCCAGGTATCTGTATTTTTTCCTATTTGGCGCAAAAAGAGGAGGTCACCTGCAATCTCTTATTCTGGCGGCGGTGCTTCTGCTTTCAGGATTCATTCTAATGGTGGCGGGATTATTGGCGGATGTAATAGCGGCGAATAGAAAACTTAACGAAGAAATATTATACCGCCTGAAAAGATCGGAATACCAATAAAGAACAGGATGGCTGATAACACAAGAATATTAATGATATCCCGTAAATACCCTCCTTCAACCGGCGGAATGCAGGAATTTGCAAAAGACTTCATCGGACGGATGGAGGGCGTTTATGATGCGGATAAAATAGTTTTTGGTCGCGGTCAAATAAACCTTATCTGGTTTTTGCCATATTCTTTCGTCAGATCCTTGATGTTAATTGCGGCAGGAAAGCATGACTTAGTGTGGCTCTGTGACGGTCTTTTAGCGCCTATGGGGGTTGTTTTAAAGAAGTTGTGCAAGATCAAAGTAGGGATAACGGTCCATGGCCTCGATATTACTTATTCTAATGCGCTGTATCAGCGGGTAGTTCCCGCGTCTATAGCTGCGCTTGACCGGGTGGTCTGCGTCAGCGAAAATACATTGTTAGAATGTACGAAAAGGGGGATACCCTGTAACAAGTGCGTTGTTATAACCAATGGAATAGAAGAAAAAAAGTTCAAGTCAGATCTTACTAAAGGCGAGCTTCTCAGATCCCTTGAACTGGCTTTCGGCAAGGGGCTTGGAACTAAAAAAATACTTATAACGGTTGGAAGGGTCATAAGACGCAAAGGGGTAAACTGGTTTATCGATAATGTAATGCCGCGATTGAGTGAGGATCATATATACCTTGTGGCGGGTGAGGGCCCGGAGATGGGTCCCATTGTAAGAAAAGTTAAAGAAAAGGGGATCGATAACAGGGTTAAGATGCTGGGCAGAATAAGCAGCGCGAAACTCAAGATCTTGTACAATTCAGCGTATGCTATGGTCATGCCAAACCAGAAGATAAGTAAGGACCCCGAAGGTTTTGGTATAGTGGCTATAGAAGCCGCAAGCTGCGGGCTGCCGACGGTAGCTAATTCTGTTGACGGCTTGAACGACGCTGTTATCAACGGTAAGACGGGATGGCTGGTTGAGTATAATAACGTGGATCAGTTTCTGGATAAAATAAATGATATTTCACTTCATCCGGACGCTGTAAAAAAAGAGAACAGGGTCTTTTCCTGGGATAACATAATTAAAAAGTATCAAAAGGTCATAGATGAGCTGTAGGAAAGGGTATAAACGGGTTCTTTTGCTGGTGCCGGGATATAAAAAGTCACATTACGAATATGCCGGCCTGCCGGCGGGAGCGGGTTATATTTCAGAGGCGCTGGACCGGGAAGGCATAGACCAGAAAATAGTGGATATGAGGTTGGGGTATTCTTACGGACAACTCAAAAAACATATCAATCTCTTTCGCCCCGATCTTATAGGTTTGTCTATGATGAGCTTCCGACATAAAGATCATTATGATCTTATCGGGAAAATAAAAACAGAATTTCCCGATATTGCTATTGCCGTCGGAGGACCGCATTTATCTACTTTTAGGGAAAAGGCTCTTGAAGCGTGCGGTGCTATTGATTATGGTTTTACTCTTGAGGGGGAGGACGCGATAATCGAGCTATGTGCCGGCGAAAAGCCTTTAGATGAAATAAAAGGCCTTTTATACAGGAAAGAGGACAAAATAGTTTATACGGGAGATCGTCCCTTTATTCTGGATCTTGACAGCAAAGGGTTCCCCAAGTACGGTTTTTTTGAAAGGGATAAGTATCCTAATTTCATATCACTCGTGACAAGCAGGGGTTGTCCTCATAGCTGCATATTCTGCCCCGTGCAGCTTACCATAGGGAAAAGGCTCAGAGTCAGGTCCCCCGGCTCCATTCTGGAAGAAATCGACTATTGGTACGGCCGGGGCGTTAAGGTGTTTAACGTGGTCGATGATAATTTCACCTTTTATAAAGACAGAATATTGGCCATATGTGACGGCATAAAGAAAAGAGGATATAAGGATATTTCCTTTAGCTGCCGAAACGGGGTAAGAGCTGATACTGTGGACAGGGAGATGCTTGAGGCGATGAAAGACATAGGTTTTAACTATCTTGCCTTTGGAGTTGAGTCGGGCAGTGACAGGATACTTGAAGTCATAAAAAAAGGCGAAAAACTGGAAGCCATAGAAAATGCGGTTAAAGAAGCCTGTGATCTGGGGTATATGGTAACACTTTTCTTTATAATGGGCCTGCCTACTGAAACCAAAGAAGATGTTGAGAAGTCTCTTGAGTTTGCCATGAAATATCCCGTGTTCGATGTGCGGTTCTATAATCCGATACCGTTCCCCGGCACCGAACTTTATGATTGGGTGGAAGAGAAAGGGTATTTCGACGAATCTCTGGGGGATTACCTGAATTCATTCTCTCATTGGATAAATAAGCCCGTTTTTGGCACTCCGGAGCTTCCGATCGATTCAAGGATACAGTTATACGCTGAAATAAATGACAGAATAAAAAAACATACTTTAAAAACAAAAATGTCTTTCGCCAAAGACATGGAGAGGATGTTTGCAGACCTCGGTGTGCCTCATTTTATGAGCAGGGTCCTGGGCAGGATATATTATACGGAAGCTTTTCAGAGATATGTAATAGAGACGGGCCTGGCTTCCAGGATGAAAAAGTTCCTCAAGCTGAAAAGGGAAAAAGCCCGATGAATATTTTCACGCTGACCATGACTCCCATAAATCCTCCGCATGATGATGCCGCTAAGAATATCGTGCTGGATGTCGCGAAACGTCTTAAGGATCGAAGGTTCTTTTTTATTTCGTCCTTTTTCGACAGGGATTTTACGCATGAAGATAATATATATTTTTTCCGGTCCCCTTTTCAGAGAACAGGCAAACATAAAATGCCGCGTTTTCAGAAACTGTACGCAGCGCTTTGCATACTGGTCAACATCAGAAATATAGAAGTACTGCAGTTTTTCGTCACGCCGCAACCGTATTTTTCAAGATTTTTTAGATGGCTTATTAAGAAAACATCTAAAAAGTCCATACAGATAATACCTTCGATATATACTCTGCAGAATAAGAACGAAGCGGAGGACATCCCCGGTCTTTTTTTCGGTGATAATGTGGTAGTATATTCGGATTTTACCAGGGATAAACTTAAGGGCATGGGAGTCCGCAATGTAACAAGGATATATCCCGGAATAGACACCGGCAAGTTCTCGGAAGGACATGAGCGGAGAGAAGACGATACATTTAAAGTTTTATACCCGGGGACTTACAAGACCCTTAGAAATGCGTATTCTTTTCAGAAGTTCATCGCTATTGTCCATAAAGTTATGGAAGCGATGGAGAATGTTAATTTCGTTATGGCCTGCAGGATCCGGACAAAAGAAGACATTGTTCTTGAGGCGGGTTTTAAGGAAGCATGTGAAGGATCCGGTGTTCTTGGAAACTTCACTTTTTTAAATACGATAGAAGATATGCCGTCCTTATTCAGGAGCTGTGATCTAGGGATCATGCCTATGTGTCGCGCTACCGGAGGGGTTTTAGAGATTCCCATGGTGCTTCTCGAGGCAGCGTCTTCCTTCAAGCCGGTCATATACGGGAATGTGCCTCCAATGAGCGAATTAAGCGATAGATCTCTGGGAATTATGTTATCTGATAGTTCGCCTGAAAGCTATGCGGATCAGATCATCCAGCTTCTCAGAGATAGAGAAGCCGCGCGTCTTGTCGGCAGCAGATCCAGGAAGGCTGTCTTGGAGCATTTTAATGTTGACGACATGGCAGATAGATACGAGGAGCTTTACAGATCGCTTGAAAGGAGTAGTTAGCGGGTATGGAGAATGTGCGATATTTTTTAAGTGATGAACATAAGGTTGATCCGAATACCTCGGCCATTCTTGAGCAAATGGCCATGGTAACCGGTGTAGTCAGGCCTATTGTCGCGCTTCCGGACCTTCATTTCAAATATTCATATCATACCCCTACGGGGGTGGCCGTCCTGAGCAAAAGCACCATAATACCCAAGTTCGTGAACGCGAATTGCGGCATGACTTTTATAACCACACCGTTTTTTAAAGACGATATAGATGAAGAAAAACTCGATGGTGTTTTTAATTATCTGAGAAAGAAAATATCCGTTTCTACCCGCCTGGAGCCGGTCATATCGAAACGAGATCTTGAAGATATAGTCACAAAAGGGGCTGAGTGGACTTTTTTACGCGAGGGCCTGGATCCTGAAGACCTGAAAAATTTTGAAAATGAAGGCGATCTTTTTAAAGGTAGCGGGAAATCCAACGATGAGATCATGTCCTACGTGCCTCAGGTATGCCGGGATGTGGGGCTTTTAAGCCTGGGGGTACTTGGGTATGGTAATCATTTTATAGAGATGCAGGTAGTGAATAGAATAGCGGACAAAGAGACTGCCGGACTTTTTGGCATATCGGAGAAGCAGGTATGTTTTATGATACATAGCGATTCCCGGGCTTTCGGGCAAGCTCTTATAGACTTCTATTCTGAAAAATCCAAGAAACTTCTCGGCCTTCAGCAGGCATATAAAAAAATACATTACTCTGTTCTGGCTTCAGAGAAAATACCGCTGTTCGCAAAAAAGGGTTTTGACAGGCTCAATTTTCATCTTAACAGGATGAAGTCTACCGTTTACTGGAAAGCTGATAAGTTCACAAGAAAAGAAAAGTCCGAATTCGGTTTTTTTGAAGCCGGTTCTAAAGAAGCCGAAGCTTATTTGATGAGCACATATTGCGCGATCAATTATGGATATGCCAATCGGGCTTATTTGGCGTCGCTGATACGTGACGCGCTGAAAGAAGGATTGAATGAAAAGGACGCGGAGATACACATCCTCCATGACGGGAACCACGATTCTCTGCAAAAAGAAAATATTGACGGGGAAGAATATTTCGCGCATCGTAACGGCGCGGCGAGAGCCATGCCGGCGTCATATTATCCAAACCACCCCGTTTTTTCAAAGACGGGCCAGCCCGTGCTTCTTCCAAGTTCGCTGGGAAGGCCGTCTTTTCTATGCGCGGCTAAAAAGGGATGCAGGGAGTCTTATTATTCCACATGTCACGGAGCGGGGCGATCGATGGACAGGGGAGAAGCCAGAGAAAAGTTTGATGCCGAAAGCATGTTCTCTGAACTGGAAGCGGCCAATATGAAGGTTTATGATTATGGAAAGGGTAAAGCCCAGGAGGAATCCCCGGGATCTTTTAAGAACGCGGAACATGTCTTAAAGGCCATGTCGGACAACGATATAGCGCAGCCTGTGGCTAAAATGAAACCCGTCGCCGCTCTCAAAGGATGGAGGTGATATGATAATCACTTTCTCGGGGCTGGATGGCAGCGGAAAAACGACATATTCACGCATGGTCACCGATCATATTCACAGGAGCGGCAAAAAATGCGGAAGTTTCCATGTTATAAAGGATTCAATATCACATTTTTTTACACACAAAGTAGTCGGCGGGATATATGGTAAAGCTAAAGATGGAGCTGAAGCGGCCCTGAGGGAGAAGGATAAAAGCTTTAGATCTAAGACGATAGCGCTTGTCAAAAAAAGCTTTCTGGTGGCTGATATTTTATTGTTCAATATACGGTACGGCGGGATCAAGGGCAAAAAGGATAGGGTCCTGGTCGCTGACAGGTATTTTTATGATGAACTTGTCCAGGCGGCATATTTGGGCATTTCAGGTAAGCTGTTCGAACGGGTTTACAAAAAATTAATAATAGATCCTGATATAGCATTTTTTGTCGAGCTTGCTCCCGAGAAAGCATATGGAAGAAAGAAAGAATATGACATTGAATATTTCGAGGCTAAGAGCATCATATATGAAGGTGTGTGTAAAAGCGCCGGTTTTCAGGTACTATCCGATCTATCCCTGCCCGAGGCCGAATGTTTTATAAAAAACAGGATAGACGATACATTCAAAAATTCATAGTTATGACGACTTTCGGAAAAAATCTATTTTACGCGTTAAGCATTGTGATAATAACGGCGCTTTTTGTGCCCTTTATAAGGGCAAATAGCGAGTACTTGAAAAGAATATCTGAAATAACACCGGGAATGCTCATGGCGCTTATAGGTCTCAGTCTTGTCAGCAGGCTTCTGGCAGGACTTAAGATAAAAACGGTGACAGAAGTTTTCGGAGTGAAGCTGAATTTCAAGGAATGGTACGGAACCGCGTCTATAACCAATTTCTACAATTATTTTATATCCAAAAGCGGGACAGCTTTGGCCGGAGCGTATCTTAAAAAGAACCACGGGTTCAACTATTCTAAATATGTCAGTCTGATAATGGGCGATATAATGGTGATATTCATAGCTTCCGGGTTGATGGGCTTTACTGCCTACATATACGGGCTTTACCTGCGTATGTTCGAGAATTGGCTGATGGCCGTGTTTTTTCTGTGCCTGGCGCTCATAACGATAAGCATGGTGTTTATTCCAAAGGTAAAATTCCCGGATAAGAGTATTTTTATAAGGGTTAACAAAGTAATAGAGGGGTGGAATGAGCTTAGACATAACAGACCTCTTATGATCAAGATCTTTTTACTGAATATCGGGTTGATGGCAGCGTCAGCCACACGATATTATCTGCTTTTTGGTCTTTTTGCAGATACGGTTCCTTTATTCATATGCCTTTTGATAGCCCCGCTTAACTTCATGGCGCAGATAGTGAGCTTTATTCCGGCTGCTTACGGAATAAGGGAAAGTATTACGGGCCTCGTTACCAAGCTTGCGGATTTCGGCTTTGTCCCGGGAGCTATGGTGTCACTTGTTGACAGGGTTATCATGATGTCAGTCGCTTTTGTTCAGGGTCCGATCTTTAGTTTTCTGTTTATAAAGCGAAGCGGCATTAAACCAGATGGAGAAAGCTTATGATCATGGTAAAAAATCCCGGCGTACATATTTTTACATTTTTTGTAGCCGTATACGCTATTTTTTCAATAGGCCACTTTGGCGGGGATGGATATCAGGATTATTTGACAGCTGAAAGTATAGTCCTTGATGGAAATCTTTCTCTTTATGACAGGCCGGATGACGTTGATGAACTTGGATATGGACGGGATCTGGGTGTCGAAGGGGCGGATGGAAAAATATACAGCGCGCGGGGCGGATTAGGTGTTCCTGTTATTCTGGCCGCTTTTTACGCTGTGGGGCATCTTCTTTCGAAATTCCTCTCAGGCGTACCGCATGACTATATAACCATGCTCGCGGTCTCTTTTGCCAATCCCGTTATGACGGCGTTAGCCTGCCTTTTAATATTTATAGTGGCGGGGCGAATGGGGTTTAGCAGAAAAGTAGCCACCGCGATAGGCATTGTTTACGGTTTTTCCACGATGGCGCCGGTATATACACGAACGGGTTTCGCCGAACCCGCGGTTATTGTGTTCTTGCTTTTGGGCATAAAGTCCGCTATTTCGTATAAAGATGATCCCGATGTCAAACGGGTATTGATGTCCGCGATCTTTATTGCCGCTATGCTTTTGTGCAAAACGCCGTATGTTATTCTTATTCCCTGTTTTTTAATATACATATTGTGGTCGGCACGATCATCCGGCATAAAGACCGGTGAGATCGTTTTGCACATATCGGTTTTTTTGACGGTTATTACCGCTGCGATCATAGGCCTTTTGTTTTTTAATTATCTGGTATATGGGAATGTTTCGGCTTTCGGAGGAGTTGATGCCGTCGTTATCGGCAAAAGAATAGCAGGCGCGCCGCATGTATTGAAAGGGATCTATTATTATCTTTTAAGTACCGGCAAGGGGTTTTTCCTGTTCAACATACCGGTCATTTTCGCCTTTTTTTCGCTTAAAAAGGCTTTCAGGGACGATAAAAAAGGAACGGCGCTTTTTCTCCTAATATTTGTAGTAAATCTGTTGTTTTATGTAAAGTCTTTCAGAAGAGGGTCGCTTTTCAGCTGGGGGCCGAGGTATTTGCTGCCCTCAGTACCCGTTTTGCTGCTTCTTTCGGGATATTATCTCGAGGGCGCAAAACATATTTTTAGAAAAGTGCTGTATTTTGCAGGGGCTTTTGCCGGTTTTGTTATGATCCTTCCATGTATGTTCGTAAATCAATCTAAATTCTATTTTTTCGTTGTGGAAAAGCTTAGGCTTGACGAATACATGATAAATTTTATACCTGACCTCTCTCCGATAAAAGGGGCATGGGCAATGCTTTTAAGCCGCATAGCTCTTTTAATAAATGGAGAGATGCCCCCATATGTTTACGCTCCCGACTACAGACTGGTGGAACCGGCAGCCGCGTCAATGGAACAGTACAATTATATGGATATCTGGTTCCTTAAAGTTATTGAAATAGCTCCCGCATACGCGCCTCTGGTATATGCCGTATTATCAGTGTTAGCCGCGACAGCTGTTTTCTCGGCATACAAGATCATAAGGACGAGATGAAAGTAGACATACTTGTACTTAACTATAACGGAAGAGATCTCATGAAAGAGTATCTTCCTTCAATATGTACAGCCGCGGAAAGATCTGCGCACGAATGCAAGGTCCACGTAGTGGACAATCAGAGTAAAGACGGAAGTATTGAGATGCTCAGGAATGACTTTGACAAGGTGAAGCTGCACCAGGCGCCCGAAAATAAAGTATTATGCTCTTATAATGATGTGGTTAAAGAGTTGGATAGTGAAGTCGTTATTCTGCTTAATAACGACATAAAAGTTGAACCCGATTTTGCTGATTACCTTGTTGAGCGTTTTGATGACCGTGATGTTATGTTTACGGCTCCCATGCTTAAGAATTTTGACGGCAGCTATAATGGAGGCAAGTCTCTTATAAGAGCGGAATACGGGGTCATAAAGATATTTGTTGACGAGAAAAACTCTTCCAGAGCCGGCCGTACCATGGCTATAGCCACGGGAGCCTTCAGACGTTCTCTTTTTGTTGATCTTGGCGGGTTTGACGACCTGTATTTGCCCGGGATATGGGAAGATGTTGACCTGTGTTTTCGAGGGCTTAAACGCGGTTTAAAAGGCGAGTACGAACCCAGAAGTGTTATATGGCATGACGAATCAACGACATTCAATCGCGAATACGGCGCGAAAAAGAAACTGTGTCTCGCCCACAGGAACATGTTCCTCTTTTTTTGGAAGAATATTCACGATCCCGTTTTGATAGCCGGTCATATTTTATTTCTTCCCCTACGGCTTGTTTATTCCGTATTGAGAGGAAAACCGGAGCTGGTTCAGGGTTTTTTTATGGCTATCAGAAAGCTCCCCGAAGCCTTAAAAAAGAGACGGGACGGAGGAAAAGATAAAATGTTTGAAAAGTTGGAAGATAGAGACATAATTTTATGAAACTTATAGTTTTGACAAGCGATACGTTTGACGGAAGGGTCGTATGCCAGGAACTCGCGGCTCGGGGTATGGATCTCAAGGCGGTGATATACGAAGAAAAGAAAAAGACGGCGAAAACAATTATCAGATTCATGCTCTTATATCTTATCGGAAAATTAAGATATTTGCGGTTTGAAAATATCCGCTCAGATATAAAAGGCGTAAAGGTAGTTAATACTCGGGATATAAATGACGATGAGAATATTGAAATCATAAAAAGTATCAAGCCGGATCTTATCGTAGTAGTCGGAACCCGGAAATTAAAAAAGGAGGTATTTGCAGCGGCCAGGTATGGCGCGATAAATATGCATGCGGGTATATTGCCGTTCTATCGCGGAGCGGATTCTGAGTTTTGGGCGCTGTATAATAATGAAAGGGATATGCTGGGCGTTACCGTTCACTTTATCGACGAAGGACTTGATGCCGGGAACGTTATATTGGACCAGAAGAGAGAAGTGACTCCCGGGGACACATATAATTCCTTGCGGAAAAAGAACATATGGCTTGGCGCGGAAAAGATATGTGAAGCAATAATGAAAATAGAGATGAATGCCGCTAATAGCAGGAAGCAGGATATCAATCTCGCGAGAATGTATAGATCATGTTCTGAAGAAGAGAAGGCTAAACTCAAGGAAAGGACCCGTCAATGGATCGACCGCCGGCCCGCCGTAAAAAAGTTCGGGGATGCTCCTCTTGTCATGTCGGAAGAAGTAGCGGAACGCCCGATGGTAGAATATTTGTCGGGACAGGAAATGTTTTTTCCGAAAAAATTCTGTCTGCGTATCGATGCCGATGAATATCACCCCGATCTTTTTGATGAGTATATTCCGCTTTTCAGGGAGTATAGCCGTGCTATAACTGTGTTCATCAACGCTAATTCTTTTTCCGGAGCAAAGCGCAAGATACTTGAACTGAATGATATGGGGGTTGATATACAGTCTCACGGTTATTATCATCACACATATTCAGACTATGCAAGTAACCGCTATAATATCGGCAAAGCTAAAAAATTTTTTAAAGATATCGGTTTGGAAACAAGGGGGTTCGCCGCTCCTATGGGCCGATGGAACAGGTCTTTAATAAGAGCGCTTGAAGATGAAGGGTATGAATATTCTTCGGATTTCTCATACGATTATCTCGGGTATCCCAGTTATCCTGGTATGGGCGGAAGGCTGTCTTCTGTTCTGGAAATCCCTGTTTTTCCGGTTGCACCTGAACCTTTTTTTCATGGGAAACGGGGAAACAAAGCGGCGATCCTTGAATATTACAAGGCCGCTATCGACGAGATGATCCGATGCGGTATCCCGGTTATAGTTTACGCTCACACGAGCGATATCGCGGGAGTTCCGGAGTTGATAGAGGGGATACTCGGGTACGCCACTGTTGAGAAAGAACTGGGAATGATGAATATGACAGATTTCAACGATTATTGGAGAATACGCGCCGAGGATCCATACAGGATGCCGATAGAAAAGAGAACGGTTTTAATTCCGGACGATAGATTTCTTGGAAGGACTGTCGATCTGAGTTTATACCGGATCTTGAAAGAAAACATAAAAAGAGCTATCGATCTTGAAGATATTACTCCGAATGGGGAGCTGCGCTGCCTGATCCCTAAACGTTGTCTTAAGGTGCTTGTGAGGAATGCGCTGAACATTGTCAAAAAAAACAATATCAGAGGGGAAAAGATGATATGAGAGTTCTTTTTTACAGCTACCCTTCAGCTTTTCAGAATCCCGGAGGCGGAGAGGTCCAGCTTGATAAGACCATGCAATACCTCAGGCAGGCCGGAGTGGACGTCAAAAAATTCGATCAATGGAACGATAAACTTGAAGATTTTGATATTTTCCATGTTTTCGGGTCGGTTAAAGATTGCCTGGGACTGGTAAGAACCGCTAAAAGCAAGGGAGTAAAAATAGCTCTTTCTACCATATTCTGGTCGGATTTCAGACGCGCTATCAAGGAGACAAGGTCTTTCAGTGACAGGGCGGGGCTTTTGGTCAGGCAGGCGGCGAAAAGTTTTTTCCCTGCGTTCCCATCCGCGAGGCGCGAACTTATGCTCGCTTCGGATATTCTTTTTCCGAATGGCGAGGGGGAGGCGGATCAACTTGCAAGGTATTTCGCGGTTGACCGGAATAAACTTTTTGTTGTGCCTAATGGGGTCGACGGGCGTTTCAGGAACGCTTCTCCGGATGAGTTTATAAAAAGATATGGCATCAAGGATTGCGTTTTATACGTTGCCAGGATAGAGCCCAGGAAGAACCAGCTTAACTTCATAAGGGCTATGAAGAGTTTTAGTGAAAGGCCAATTGTTTTCATAGGCGCTCCGGTATCGGATTACGAGGATTATTATGGTCAATGTCGTGAAGAGGCCTCGAAAAATATGCATTTTTTAGGGCATGTAGAGCACGATTCGACATTGTTAGAAGCGGCTTACGCATCCTGCAGTGTGTTTGCTCTTACAAGCTGGTTCGAAACCCCGGGGCTTTCGGCGCTTGAGGCCGCGCTTAGCGGGGCAAATATCGTTATAACCGACGGAGGGTGTGCCAGAGAATATTTTGGGGATATGGCTATTTATACGTGCCCTGATGATATAACAAGTATACGGTCGTCTGTGCGTGAAGCGCATGAAGCTCCTAAAAATCATCAACTTGCGGAACATGTTTTTGCGAATTTCACCTGGGATAAAGTGGCGTCAAAAACTATTGAGGGGTATGAGAAGATCTTAAATGGGAATTCTTAAATGTTAAAGGACAAAATGAATAGAATGAATTTCAGGGTGTTGACCGTGTTCGGAACAAGACCCGAGGCCATAAAGCTTGCGCCTGTTGTGGCCGAACTTAAAAAAGAGAAAAAAATAAGATCTTATGTCTGTGTTACGGGACAGCATAGACATATGCTGGAGCAGGTACTTAAGATATTCTCCATAAAGCCTGATATTGATCTTAATATAATGAAAATCGATCAGTCGCTTGAGGATATAGTTTTCGGGGTCATGAATGGTATGGTTAAAGTGTTCGATAAGATCAAACCGGATATCGTGCTCGTGCAGGGAGATACGACAACAGCTTTTATAGTGGCTCTGTCGGCGTTTTTCAGGAAAGTCAAAGTGGCCCATGTGGAAGCCGGGTTGAGAAGTTATGACAAGTTCAAACCTTATCCGGAAGAAGTTAACCGGAGGCTTTTGAGTCATGTTGCCGATCTCCATTTTGCACCTACCGGGGGCGCGGCCGAGAACCTGAAAAAGGAAAATATAGATAAAAATACCATCTTTGTTACCGGGAATACCGTTATAGACGCTCTTTTGGAGATAGCTGGAAGAAAAGAGGGCAGTCTGTCCCGGAGATCTGACGAAAAATGGCTTAGCAAAATAACCGGCGGAAAGAAAATAATACTTGTCACGGCCCACAGGCGAGAAAGTTTCGGGCAGGATATGGATGAGATGTTCAGGGCTATACGGGAAATAGCTGTTTCACGGAGCGATGTCGAAATAGTGTACCCGGTACATCTTAATCCTAACGTAAGGCGGCAGGTGTCCGGGATATTAAAGAACGTCCCGCGGGTACATCTTGTAGAGCCACTGGAATATGATTCCTTTGTGCGTCTGATGAAAAGATCCTGTATTATTCTCACCGATTCCGGAGGGGTGCAGGAAGAGGCCCCCGCGCTTAATAAGCCGGTTCTTGTAATGAGACATATAACGGAAAGGCCGGAGGGTGTTGAGGCCGGATGCGCTATGCTTGTGGGTACAAAGAGAAGGGATATAGTAAGAGGAGTTGTGAGATTACTGGACGACCCCAAGTTGTATTTTAAGATGGCTAAATCGAAAAATCCTTACGGCAACGGGACGGCGGCCAAAAAGATCGTAGGAATACTAAAGGATAAACTTTCAAAAACATCGTATAACAAAACCGCACCAGGGGGAAGAAGGAAAAAATGAAGCTCAGCATACTTATTCCCGTATACAACGAGCAAAAGACAATACTTGATCTTTTGGAACTTGTCGGGAATATTCAGTTGCCTAAAGAGATCATTCTTGTGGATGATCGTTCGACAGACGGGACAAGGGAACTTTTGAGGAAAAATTTCGCGAACGGCAACGAGGAAGTTAAGGTTTTCTACCACGATACCAACCTCGGTAAAGGCGCGGCGATACGAACGGCGCTTGCGCAGGCCTCGGGCGATTATGTTATTGTGCAGGATGCGGATCTGGAATATTCCCCGCACGATATGGTGGTCATGGCCGATGCGGCAAAAAATTCGGAAGCAGGGGCTGTTTACGGCTCACGATTTTTAAAGACCTGGAAGACGACTTCATTTTCCCATTACATGGTAAATAAGACTTTAACGGTTCTTACTAACATTCTTTTCGGCGGGTCTCTTACGGATATGGAAACATGCTATAAGATGGTGCGCACCGATATCATGCGGTCGCTTGATATAAAAGCAAAGCGGTTCGAGTTTGAGCCTGAAGTAACCGCAAAGCTTCTAATGAGAGGAGTAAAGATCATTGAAGTGCCGGTATCATATCGGGGACGTAGTTATGACGAAGGAAAGAAAATAGGGTGGAGAGACGGTGTGGAAGCTGTAATTACTATCTTGCGGCTTAAGTTCAGGCGTTATTGACAGCTTATAGCGAATATGAACACTTCACAAAATATGGGTCTATGAATATAGCTCCCGAAATATCAGTTGTTATACTCTGCTACGGCGCGGGAGATCGTGTCTACAGTTTTGTGGATAGGGTCTCTGAAATTTTAGACAGGTTTGTTCCGTCATGGGAGATGGTGCTTGTGGGGAACTATTTTGATGGGGCGAGGGACAAGACGTCTGATATAGTTGAGGGAATAGCGGCTAAAAGGGAAAACATCCACGCTGTTGTTCTGCCCAAAAAAGGAATGATGGGGTGGGACGCCCGAAGCGGGCTTGAAAAAGCCCGTGGAAAATATGTTTGTCTTATCGATGGCGACGAGCAGATGCCGTACAGGGATATTGTAAGAGTTTACAGGAAAATCAAGAAAGACGAGTTTGACTTGGTCAAGACTTACAGGGCAGTAAGGCAGGATGGCATTAAGAGGATAGTGATATCTCAGGTGTATAATTTTCTTTTTATGGTACTTTTCCCCGGGATTTCCTCGAGAGACATAAACTCTAAACCCAAGATATTCAGAAAAGAAGTTTTTGAAAGAATGGATCTCAAGTCGGACGATTGGTTCCTTGACGCGGAAATAATGATAAAGGCCAGAAAACTTAAACTTAAGATCGGTATGGTGCCTTCCAAATTCTATAAATGTGATTATAGGGGCTCTTTTGTGAAATTAGGCACTATATTTGAATTTTTAGGCAATATGTTGAGAGCTCGTCTATCGGAGTTTGTAAATTAAATGCCAGGACGAAAGATCTTTATAACAGGCGGTACCGGGAAAATAAGCCGTATGCTTTTAAGCCGTTTATCGGCTTGCGGGTACGACATGACTGTTCTTACAAGAAAGTCTTCCTTGGGGGAGCTTCCACCAAATGTAAGGATTGCGCGAGGAGATATACTGGACCCGCAAAGTTTTTCGCAAGCCCTTAGCGGCAGGGACAGTGTACTTCATATGGCGGCCGTTACCCACACTAATTCCACCGAAAGGTATTTTAATGTTAATTCCATCGGGACGCGAAACATGCTTGCGTCTGCCGAAGAGCAGGGTATAAAGAGATTCATACACGTGAGCACCCGGGCTATTTCTCCGGATGGGGGGGGATATAGCCGTTCCAAGATCGAAGCTGAAAGATATGTTATAGAGAGCGGTCTTGATTGGGTTATTTTACGGCCGTCGGAAGTCTATGGTACCGGCGGGAATGAGGGGATAGAATTACTGCTGGCGAAATTTGATAAAATGCCTTTCGTGCCCGTTATAGGAACAGGAAGGTACAGTATAGCGCCGCTGCACATATCCGATCTTCTCGACGCTATAATCAAGGTGTTGGATATGAATAACTTAAAAAACAAGATCTATACGCTGGCCGGGCCTGAAGACTTTAGTTATAATGCTCTGGTCGACAGGATAATGGAGATAAAACATGTCAGGAAATTCAAGGTAACCATACCGGCATTTTCCGTTAAGATAATATCCCGGATATCGTCGTTACTTTTCGGGGACAGGTTCCTGGCAAGCGACCAGGTGCCGAGACTTATCAGCAAGAAATCCGCAGATATTTCTTTGGCGGAGATTGATCTGGCATTCAAACCAAAGAGTGTAGGGGAAGTTTTGGAAAGTAAATAACATGTATACAGGGTTTTGGGAAGAAGTAAAGGGGGATAGTTGATGCGACAAGTTACATTTTCCACAAAAATGAAGTATGTTCTTTTTAGTCTTATTCCCGTGTTGTTTTTACTTGCTCTATTGGAAATTGGAGTTAGATCTTATGATTATCTTACCTTGGGAGGTTATAACAGCCGGATAAAGAGGCTGGTCGAGTTGAAGGACGCGGGGCCTTACTATAAAAAAGGTAGTCTTATCGCGAATGAGCTTGGTTTCAGTGGAAGAGGTCCTTTTGACCCCAGGAAAGAGAAAGGGGAATTCAGGATCCTTACCTTGGGGGGTAGTGGATGTGCTGGTACAGCTGACAGCAATTGGCCTGATATCATGGCAAGAGAACTCAATATGAATCCGGCAATTACCAGGCCAATTCGAGTGGTAAATGGCGGGATAGGCGGGCATACCTCAAGCGGAGAGAAGAAATTTTTAACTCGCTGGATAAGGCTTAAACCCGATCTCATAATTATCTATGACGGGTGGAATGACATGTATTTTTCCAGGTACCTCCCTGACGAATATAGAGAGCAATTTGATATCTCCAATAGATACTACTATCAGCCGATCGGACGGAAGGTCGAGGAATTCTTTTTAAGACATTTAGCTTTTGTCCGTAAGGTCAAAGTTCTTTCGAAAGAGATCAAAAATATAAAAAAGAAAAAATCGAATAAAGGTAAGATCGATGGAACAGGCTTAGTTACATCAATTTCCTTAAATGAGACGGACGATAAAGGTTCAGATATCGTTTATGTTGAGGGTGAGCCCTTTGAGATGAAATTGTCGTGGAGAAGGGGAGAAAGGATCACGATTATAGACCCAACCGAGAAGATACCTGACAATATGTCTTTTATCTATAAAACAAACCTGGAAGAAATGGCGCATCTGGCCAGAAAACACGGAGTGCCTGTTATTCTTGTGCAACAACCGGATCTGCTGTACCGATATACAAACCACCCCGAATTTTTCATGGAAGATGAAATGGAAAAAGTTTTAGGTATGCATAAGGGTATACGCGAAGATTGGATAAGAACAACCACTGCGTTATACCCCAGGATAACTCAGATAATGTCTGAGATTTACATGGCCTTTGATAATGTGATAGGATTTTACACGATAGACAATATTTTTGACGAATATCCCGAAAAGCTTAAATTCTGGTCCGCGGATTCTTGCCATCAGACTGAGGAGGGGCGCGAAGTTATAGGAAAGCACCTGGCAAAATTGATCTATAAAGATGTTTTGAGGGGAGGTCGTTGAGTTATTTTATAGGAGTATCAAAACAAGCTGGAGTGTGGCGCTAATGAGATATGTCTACAAGAAGAAAATATATGCGATCCTTTTCTTTTTAGTAGATTGTGTTGGTGGTTGTTTTCCCGCTATAACCGCGAGATTTTCCCGTAAATGTGCCGAAACGCCGAAGAGTATACTGGTGATAAGACTTGATCATATCGGCGATATTGTTATGGCGACTTCGGTGTTCGCGCCTCTAAGAAGGGCTTTCCCCGAAGCCAGAATAGATCTTTTGGCCCCGTTATGGGCGAATGAGTTATTGGGGGCCGATTCCAACGTAGACAACATCGTGCTTTTTGATGCGACGTGGTTTTCGAGGAAAAAGACAAGTTTTGGAGCAGGCCTTAAGGCATTTTTTGATGTTATCCGGATCATCAGAAATGGAAAATATGATGTTGCGATAGACCTCAGGGGGGACGCAAGACATATTCTGGCAGTATTTTTTGCCGGAGTGAAATGCCGGATAAGTTACGGTATAACGGGACTGGGTTTTCTTTTAACCCATAAAGTTTCATATGGAGAATCGTTGCATGAAATTGACCACAATGTCGCGCTTTTAGAACCCCTGGGGATAAAGAATTGCAATGGGAAAGTCAGTCTACCTTTCTCTAAGGAAAGCTCTTTAAAGGCTCAGAACATCAAAAAAAACGAGGGTATAGACAGGCCTTATGCAATTTTTCATACTGTTTCGGGGCAAAATGAAAAAAACTGGACTGTGGAAGGTTTTTCCGGGGTCATCGAGCATATTGCTGAGGCCAAAGGACTGATTCCCGTGATAATCGGCAGTAGTGAGGATTCTGTTTATATTGAAAGAGTTATGGAGATAGTATCACAAAAAGTGATAAATTTGGCAGGTAAGGCAGGTCTTGGAGTTTTGGGGCCTCTTTGCGCAGGCGCGTCTCTTTTTGTGGGACTCGATTCGGGCCCTTCTCATATCGCGGCCGCAAGCGGAGTGTTTACTTTGATTCTTTTTAGCGGAATTA
>JBAYES010000002.1:0-96000 GCA_041667545.1 Candidatus Omnitrophota bacterium
AGGTTGAAAACGGAATGGTCATAGTATAAAATTGATTTCAAATCGATTACAAGCATTTTTGGTTCAACATGTTATAATTAAAGAGATTGTAGCAAATATAAAAAAAACAACGAGACAGCACTGATATGAAACAAATATTAATGAAGGCAAGAGAAATTGGAGCTGATGCAATCATTGTTACGGGTAAATCTGGTTCTTATGGTGTAGGGGTGCCAATCGGGAATATTGCGTATGGGGTATCCGAAGGTTATGGAATTACTGCAATAGCTATCAAATACAAATGATTTGAACAAATTCGAAATAATTCCAGACGTTTTCGATAAAACCTCATTATTAAATAACTTACACAACAAAGACAGACATAATATAGCGAATCACCCCCGTTATCAACATCGACCAGCCCGGGGAGCCATAGATTTGGCCAAAAGACAGGATCTCGAAGAGATCCTGTCTTTTGTTCTTATAGGTTCTCACGAGGCCAAATCTATCCCCCCTGGTTTGATTAACGAGCGAAGCGAGTGAATCAAGGGGGGATTTCTAAGGTCGGAAAGAGACGGGATTTTTCAATTCTGTCGCTTTCCGATTTTCTTCTTATGGGGTATAATGGACGTGTTATGGAAAAGACGAGAAATGTATATATAATAGCGGGACCAAACGGTTCCGGAAAAACGACGTTTGCTAGAACATTTCTTCCGGAATATGCTAAATGCGACCGATTTATAAATGCTGATCTTATTGCCGCGGGACTGTCCCCGTTTTCACCTCAGCAGGTTGCTATTAAGGCCGGGAGACTTGTTTTGGAGCAAATAAAGGAATACTCGAATAACGGCGTTGATTTTGCTTTTGAGACGACCATGTCCGGGGTGACTTATCTTAAATATTTCAAGATGCTGAAAGAAGAAAAATATAAGATCCATATATACTTTCTATGGATACCCAGTTCACAGCTCGCGGCCGCGCGCGTTAGAGACCGTGTAGCGCAAGGCGGGCATAATGTACCGATCTCGGATATAAAACGCAGATTCGAGAGAAGCACAGAAAAATTTTTGAAAAATTATAGGCCAGTGGCAGATCAGTGGATGTTATTTAATAACGAGAAATCTAAACCGAAACTTATTGCTAGAAAACAAAACGCTCATGTAGATGTGTTTGATAAAGATCTATTTTATAAGATCACCAAGAAAAGCGGAGTTAATTTATGAAAAAACGAATGACACTTCAAGATAAAGCCGAAGTTGCGATAAGGAAAGCGGTTTCTCGAGTTGTAGCCCAGCATAAAAAAGATGGCCGCCCTCTCGTGGTGTGGGAAAACGGAAAAGTTAAGAAAATTATAGCCAGATAAAATGACCTGTTTGGGGTCACCATTATTTCTTTCTCTGATTTTTGTTATCAACATCGACCAGTCCGGGGAGCCAGACTTATAGAAGGCTCTTACAAACTTTTAGACAAAGAGTTTGTAAGGGCTTTTTCTTTCTGGTATAATTATTTTTAAGAGGGGATTATATGCCAACAATTCTTGAGATAGCAGGGTGGAGATTATTTTTTTATTCGAATGAAATGAATGAACCTATGCACATTCATGCACGTAAAGCAGAGATGGAATGCAAATATTGGCTTGATGAGAAGATTTACGAAATAGTAGAAGCGTATTCTTACAGCTTAAAGGCGAAGGATAGGCGAGAAATAAGGCGTATCATTTTTAACCATTTCGATTACATCGTTGACAAATGGAATGAATTCCAAAGGAAAAAATAGCATGGGAAAACTACATAATATAAAAAATCCCGCAATTGACGGAAGTTACCTAAAAATAGAAATTGATGGCGAATCAATAAAAACTGACTTAAAGAAACTTTCCAAACGACTCAGAAATGCTAAAAAAAGTGAATTAAAAAAGTTTGAAATTTCCCCGTCAGGATATGGGATACATTGGCCACTCATAGACGAAGATATTTCGATAGATGCTTTGCTTGGCATTAAACACGAAGTATCAGCTTTCAATAAATAGTCGCGAAACTCGTCCAGTACGGGAAGACAATTTAATAAAAAATCCCGCTTTTGGTCGGGTTTTTTATTTCATAGAGCATACCCACCGCGCCTCTGCCGAAAGGCACGCGAAATTCGGTGGGTTTTCTTTTTTATAGTTGTGAGTGAATCACAATGCTCAAAACTTGTAACAGCAATGATGGTTAGTAAAAATTAAGTACTGTGAAAAAGTGATCCGAGGGACACAATACTTGATCCATAGCTGTATTCAAGAATATCCCCGTTATCAACATCGACTAGCCCGGGGAGCCAATTTGTAACATGGGCAGAACTTCACTTTCTGAGGTTCTGGCTTTGTTGTTTATATCACGATATGCCAAGAAAGAAGAAAAACGAATCAAAAAAGCTTGAGCCGGCTCAAAAATTAGCGGTTTTTAAGGGCAAACAAATACGCCGGATGATACATAATTACGCCATTATTTCCTCCTTTGATCCTTATCGTCAACATCGACCCGTCCCGGTGAGTCAATTTCGATAGGGCTCTTACAAACTTTTAGCGTTCCAGGGGGATTTTTGCTTGACTAAATAGCCGAATGGCTATATAATTGATTTTAGATCGATAAGGAATGGGAGTGGAGGGGGATATGGACATAAAAGAGCTGGACGGCGCGATAAAGGCGTCCTCCGACACTAACAGGATACGCATACTTTGCATGCTTCAGGCGAAGAAGATGTGTGTCTGCGAGATAGCTTTTGTTCTCGGCATTACACAGCCCAGTGTGTCGAGGCATCTTAAGAAACTCAGCAAGTCGGGTTTTATTGAAAAAGAAAATAAAAGTTTCTGGACGAATTACTACCTGTGTCCTAAGAACGGATATGCTAAGATCTTTCTCAGGGAACTTAAGATGTGGACCGCGCGGGATGCCGTTATTTTACGCGACAGAAAAAAAATGGCCAAGGCCGACAGGGAAAAGCTTTGCTGTTCGTAATACGGCAAGTCCGTTTTTTGTCATGTACTTTTAATTTTGATCGTTCAATAGGAGAAAAATGAAAGAGTCAAAGAAATTCCTGTTCATGACGGCGGCGTTTTTGGCCTGTTTTTATCTTCCGGTTGAAATGCTGCCCTTCAGAAATCCCGTATTCGAGGCCCTGGCTCTTGTGCGGTGGTACGCAAGAGAGCATGTTATATTGTGCCTTGTCCCGGCTTTTTTTATAGCGGGGGCTATTTCTGTATTTGTGAGCCAGGCGTCGGTAATTAAATATTTCGGAGCTAAAGCGAATAAGTTTCTTGCTTACGGTGTGGCTTCGGTATCGGGAACGATACTCGCTGTATGTTCATGCACGGTACTTCCTCTTTTTTCAGGTATATACAAACGGGGCGCCGGGCTTGGCCCCGCTACGGCTTTTCTTTATTCCGGGCCGGCAATAAATGTTCTGGCCATCATAATGACGGCGCGTATACTTGGATGGGAGCTTGGGGTGGGAAGGGCCGTGGGCGCCATAATTTTCAGTATCGTCATAGGGCTTCTGATGCACATTATCTTTATTAAGGAAGAAAAAGAGCGGCATGCGGAGGGGAGTCTGGTAATAGGAGAAGAAAAAGAAGAGAGGTCTCTTGTCAAGAACGGAGTATTCTTTGCTTCAATGGTGGCGTTCCTGGTGTTCGCTAATTGGTCCAGGCCGGAGGGACCGGCCGGTATATGGGCGGCTATCTACTCGATAAAGTGGTATCTTTCGGCGGGGCTTCTTGTTTTGATAGGCATAATGCTGGTTCGCTGGTTCAATAAAGAAGAAAGAATTAACTGGATATCGGCGTCATGGACATTCGCCAAGCAGATAATGCCGCTTTTGCTTTTAGGGGTAATAGCCGCGGGGCTTTTGCTGGGAAGGCCGGGAGAAGAGGGGTTTATTCCGTCATGGATGATCGAAAGGGCCGTTGGCGGGAATTCTCTATTGTCCAATTTTTTCGCGTCCATTGTGGGGGCTTTTATGTATTTTGCCACGCTTACTGAGGTTCCGATACTGCAGGGGCTTATAGGTTCGGGGATGGGCAAGGGGCCCGCATTGGCTTTGCTTTTAGCGGGTCCGGCGCTTAGTTTGCCCAATATGCTTGTTATTAGAGGAGTTCTTGGAACCAGAAAGACAGTTGTTTATGTTGGGCTTGTAGTTGTTATGGCAACTTTGAGCGGTATATTTTTTGGTGCTCTGGTGAGATAAATAGGGTTCTGCAAAATAGCAATTTCACGTCATTGCGAGGGAGCAAAGCGACCGAAGCAACCTTATAACTTATTGTGTTTATTGAGATTGCTTCGGCCTTCAACCATACTCAGGACGAAATCCTGAGCGAAGCGAAGGGCTTCGTCACTCACTTCGTTAGTTCCTCGCAAAGACGGTATAAAAGTCCATTTTTCAGAATACTGGTGAGATAAAAAGATTGGAGGGATAAAATGAGGATCGAGATACTGGGAGCAGGTTGTCCGAAGTGTAAACAACTTACAGCTAATGTGGAAGAAGCGGTAAAAGAACTGAACATAGAGGCCGAGGTAGGAAAGGTGACCGACATAGACAAAATAACGGGATACGGCATAATGATGACGCCCGGCCTTGTTATCGACGGATCTGTCGCCGCGTCCGGGAAAGTTTTGTCCAAGGAAGATGTCAAAAAACTGCTATCGAAATAACCGGAGGTGGTCGTGAGAAGAATATTTTTTGTGGTTTTATCGCTTTCCATGTTACTATTCGCGGTCGTTTTACCTGCGAGCGCGGAAGACAGTGTGGCAAGCAAGGTCATTGTCTATTATTTTCGGGGCAGTTTCAGATGCTCTTCCTGCAGATATCTTGAAGAGATCTCAAAAGAAGGCGTTGAGAAGAACTTTACCGAAGAGCTTGCCTCGGGTGCAATTGAATTCAGGGATATTAACATTGAAGAGAAGGGGAACGAGCATTTCGCAAAAGATTACGGGCTTTATACCAGGTCGCTTGTTTTGTCTATGGAGAAGAACGGACGGGAAGTTAAGTTCAAAAATCTTGATAAAATATGGGAATATGCCCGGGATCGGCAAAAATTTATGGATTATGTTTCCAATGAGATAAAAGGATTTCGGGAAGAGGACATCTAATGGAGATTATTGTGTCTTTTGGCACGGCTCTATGGCTCGGTATACTTACATCCATAAGTCCATGTCCGCTTGCCACCAATATCGCGGCGGTTTCTTTTCTTTCCAAAAGGATAGTGCATCCTTTTATGGTGTTTTTATCCGCATTGGCCTACACTCTCGGAAGAATGACAGTTTACATCGTGCTCGGATGGGTGATAATAAATTCTCTTTTAAGCGTTCCGGAGGTGGCGAATTTTCTGCAGAAACATATGCTTGCGGCCTTGGGCCCGCTGCTTATAATTACCGGCGCATTTCTGCTGGAATTCATTACGCTAAAATTACCGGGGTTTACTTTGTCGCATGAACATCATAGTAGGCTTGTGGAATCGGGCGCGCCGGGCGCTTTTCTTCTTGGCATAATTTTCGCCTTGGCGTTTTGTCCCATTTCAGCGGCGTTGTTTTTCGGGAGTCTTATTCCGATGGCTCTCAACGCGAGAGCCGGAGCTGTTTTGCCGGGTGTTTACGGCGTGGGTACCGCGCTTCCCGTTATGGGGTTTGCTGTGGCTATAGCCATGGGAGCCACGTCTCTGAGCCGCTGGTTCCATAAGATAACAAAGCTTGAATTTTATACGCGCCGGATAACCGGCTGGGTGTTCATCCTGGTCGGCTTATATTATGCGGGAAGGTATCTTTTTAAGCTTTATTAACGGATTGGTAGCATTTCACTTTTCCGTGGAAATGTAGCGTCCCCGTCGTCACAAACCCGCCGAAGGCGAGTGAAGGTAACATTTCAGTCTTCCGCAGTAACTCCGCGTTCCATCGCCCGTCGTTGCAAGGAACGAACGAAGTGAGTGACGACGCCCTTCGTCTCGTGGTTGTAGCTATGGCTCAGGATTTCGGCAGACTTGGCATAGGGCCGAAGCAATCTCAAAAAAAAATTGACATTTTCTAATTTTTAGCTATACTCTACTTATCCAATGGGAATAATGTAAAAAGGAGAAAATTGTGAAGATATCTTACAAAGGGGATTATTCGCTGAAGGCTATGCTTGATCTGTCTGAGCATTACGGAATAGAACTTGTAACGAGCCGTGATATGGCAAGAAGAATAGATGCCCCTGTTAAATTTTTAGAGCAGGTCTTGCTGCAGCTTAAAAAGGGAGGGTTTATAGAAAGCAGGCGGGGGAAAGAAGGGGGATATATGCTTTCCAAGCCTCCGGGTGAAATCTCGGTTGGAGATGTGGTAAGATATGTGGACGGGCCTATAGAACCCATCGCCTGTTTGAATTATGAATATGCGGATTGTACCGATATTAAAAGATGTGTTTTAAGAAAGTTGTGGGAAAAAGTTCACAAAGCGACGACCGAGATAATTGATAACGTAACATTCGAGGATCTGGCAGTTGAGGCGGGAGCCGGAAGCAAGGTACTGTCGTACTCAATATAGGGAAAACGGATAGAAAATTATTTGAAAATGGGATTTGATCGGACGAGAATAAGTCCCTGGAACAAAAAGGAGAAAATAAAATGAGTAAACTTGACGGTAAATTAAAGAAGGAAACGCTTGCGCTGCACGGCGGGCAGGAACCCGACCCGGCCACCGGATCCCGCGCCGTGCCCATTTATCAGACGACTTCCTATCAGTTCAAAAGTACCGAGCATGCCGCGGATCTTTTCGGGCTCAAGGAGTTCGGGAATATATACACGCGTCTTATGAACCCCACCACGGATGTTTTTGAGAAAAGGGTTGCCGCTCTCGACGGCGGGGTGGGAGCTCTCGCGGTATCAAGCGGCCAGTCTGCTATAACAATTGCTCTCCTTAATATAGCGCAGGCGGGAGACGAGATCGTATCGGCTGATAATCTTTACGGGGGGACGTATAATCTCTTTCATCACACGTTCCCGCGACTGGGCGTAAAGGTGAATTTTGTTCCTTCCAACGATCTTGAAGCGCTTGAAAAGGCCATTACAAAAAAGACAAAGGCCGTTTATGCCGAATCAATAGGTAACCCGAAACTGAATGTGGCAGATCTTGATGGAATTTCAGAGATCGCTCACAGGAACGGGGTGCCGTTCGTCCTTGATAATACGGTTTCCCCGTATCTCCTAAGCCCTATAGAGCACGGCGTTGACATAGTTGTGTATTCTGCTACAAAGTTCATAGGAGGGCATGGCACGAGTATAGGCGGGGTCATAGTAGACTCCGGGAAATTCGATTGGACAAGCGGTAAGTTCCCGCTGATCTCGGATTCCGATAAGAGTTACCATGGTATAAATTTTATAGAAGCCCTTAAACCTTCAGGTAACATAGCGTACATAGTTAAGGCGCGGGTCACGCTTCTGCGGGATCTCGGGCCGGCTCTATCACCGTTCAATTCTTTTCTGTTCCTGCAGGGGCTTGAAACATTGCATTTGAGATTGCCCAGACATGCGGAAAACGCCCTATCTGTGGCCAGGTATCTTAAGGGACATCCCAAGGTGACCTGGGTCAATTATCCCGGGCTTAGCGATAGCCCTGAAAAGGAGAGAGTGAAAAAATATCTTCCTCGCGGTGCCGGAGCTATATTGGGTTTTGGCATAAAAGGAGGGCTTGAAGCCGGGAAAAAGTTTATTGATTCTCTGGAACTCATCTCGCATCTCGCGAACGTGGGCGACGCTAAAACCCTTGCGATACATCCTGCGACGACAACGCATCAGCAGTTATCACCGAAAGAACAGGCGGATACGGGGGTTACCCCTGATTTTATAAGGCTGTCAATCGGACTGGAACATACAGATGACATAATCGAGGACATCGAACAGGCTTTGTCCAGATAAAAAAATAAAAGGAATAACACCCCCATTTCCAGACAGGAGGTTGATATGAGCAATATCTACAATGATATCACAAAAACAACGGGTAGAACTCCGCTTGTTAAGATAAATGCCATGGCGGAGGGGCTGGGAGCCACTATTCTGGCGAAACTTGAATTTTTCAATCCTCTCTCGAGTGTTAAGGACCGGATCGGCGCCGCCATGATCGAATCGGCGGAAAAAGAAGGTAAGCTGGGTAAAGGTTCCGTGATAATCGAACCTACAAGCGGGAATACCGGGATAGCTCTGGCTTTTGTGGCCGCCGCTAAAGGGTACAGGCTTGTATTGACCATGCCGGATACCATGAGCGTAGAGCGCCGTCAGCTTCTGGGCATATTAGGGGCTGAACTTGTTTTGACCGAAGGAGCGAAAGGGATGAAAGGAGCAGTGGAGAAGGCCGAGGAATTGACCGCGAATACAGCAAATAGCTACATGCCCCAACAGTTCAATAACCCGGCAAATCCCGAAGTACACAGGCGCACAACGGCGGAAGAGATATGGCATGATACCTGTGGAAGCGTAGATATATTCATTGCCGGAATAGGTACGGGCGGAACGATAACAGGTGTGGGAGAGGTTTTAAAGGCGCGAAAGCCTTCTGTCCGGATTATAGGGCTTGAGCCGGAAGATTCACCGGTCCTTTCCGGCGGAAAACCGGGTTCGCATAAGATACAGGGCCTCGGCGCGGGGTTCATTCCCCGGGTACTGAATCGTGACATCATAGATGAGATAATAACTGTCAGCCATGAAGATGCCGGGGAGACCACAAGAAAACTCGCTAAAACTGATGGTATTTTAGGCGGGATTTCAAGCGGTGCTGCCGTATGGGCGGCTCTTGAGGTGGCAAAACGTTCCGACTCCAAAGGGAAAACTATTGTTACCGTGCTTCCGAGTTCCGGGGAGAGATATCTTTCAACGTGGCTTTTTCAGGGAATGAGCGCTTAAGCCCGGAATTAACGGTATGTTCCGCAAAAGGTCTTGAGAGGGGCTTTCATTTTAGGGTGTCTTGTGGTAGAACATAACTAAATGCGCGCGCAATGTTCGGAAAATAATGCATGCAGGTTATGCGGAGCTGTAAGAGGTCTCTCATCTATCCGTGGTATGGATGAGAGGAATTACTATTTCTGTGAAAGCTGTTATCTTATCTTTGTTGACAAAGATCAGTTGCCCGATGAAAATGAGGAAAAAGAAAGATATTTGACGCATAAGAACGGAATTGAATTCAAGGGTTATGTGGAATTTCTAATGCAGGCGGTGGATCCGGCTCTTGAGTTTATGGAAAAAGGTCAGATAGGCCTTGATTATGGATGCGGCCCGGGACCTGCTATTTCGGAAATATTGAAAGAAAAAGGATATATCTGCGAAAATTTTGACCCTTTTTTTGCCGGACACAAGCTTGATAAAAAATTCAATTTCATTTTTTCCACAGAAGTGTTCGAACACTTTTTCCGTCCGGGAAAAGAAATTTCCAAGATAAGCTCATTGCTGGAGCCCGGCGGAATACTGGTGGCAATGACGGAGAGATGGACCAGTTCCGAGCAATTTTCACGGTGGTACTATACAAGAGATAATTCACATGTCTGTTTTTATCACTCAAGGACATTCGATCATATTTCCGAAAAATTCTTTTTCGAGAAATTATTTGATGATGGAAAGCGGGTGATGATCTTAAGAAAAATGAACTAAAGCCAGAGCCTGAGGAGGAGAAAAAATGCCGTACATTAATCTGAAGCTTGTGGGCAAGCTTACAAAAGCGCAAAAGTCCAAGATAGCCCGGGAATTTGCCGGCACTCTTTTAAAAGTTGCCGGTAAGCCTAAGGAGAGTTTGTATCTTGTTATCGACGAAGTTGACGGAAAGAATTGGGCAAAGGGCGATAAATTTTTCGGATAGAAAACGTTTCCGTTGTCTGGGGGGACAGGTGTGGGTTTGGATTTGGGACAGATGTAGGTTTGGAACTGGGACGGGTGTGGGATTGGGAACAGGACAGGTGTGGGATCAAACGAGGGACGGGTGTAAGATTAAACTGAGAACCGTCCCTGAAAAGGAGGGGGAATGAAAAGGCATATTATGATACTTCTGGTGGGGAAAAGGAAAGAGTCGGCGGACAGGGTGCAGAAGACCCTTACGGGATGGGGGTGTCTTATTAAGACCAGGGTCGGTCTGCATGAAGGTGTCCTCGATGATTGTACCAATACCGGGCTTATAATGCTCGAGCTTGTGGGAGATGTTAAAAAACATAAGGAGCTCAAAAGGAAATTGGAACTTCTTCCCGGCGTTAATGTTAAACTGGTTACTGTATCTCTGTAACTCTCCTGCCGTTACTCCTCGGAATCTACGGGGACACACTTAGAAGCATGTGCATTTACCCGGTACGGAAATAAGCTTGTACCGGGTAAGTATATTTTTAAAGTCCACTCATGGGGGGGTAACATCTCAGTCATCTGCAGTAAATTCCTACCCCGTCGTCACGAGGAGCCCCCGAAGGGGGCGACGAAGTGATCTCAAAATATGAAAATATCTCAGAGAGGGATTGCTTCGTCACTCACTTCGTTCGTTCCTCGCAACGACGGTCGGAGAGGGATTGATTCGGCCCTATGCCAAGTCTGCCGAAATCCTGAGCCATAGCATTTATCACGATACGAAGGGCTTCACCCGCCTTCGGCGGGTTCGTAAAGACGGGCGTGGGGACGCTACATTTCTGCGGAGAACTGAAATGTTACCATGGGGGACACTTACGAGCATAATTTTGCACCCGGTACAAGGGTAAAGTTGTGAAAAAAATCACAAAAAATACTTGCGTCTTAAAATTTTTATGTTAGAATGTCCCTGTTAATGGGAAAAAAGGGGCAATAAAAATGTTTGAAAGAACAATAAATCGTATTTGCGGGTACAAAAACGCGCTTTATAGGTTTAAAAAGCTTGGGTTTGTCAGGGTTTTTTCGGATAATCTGTCAGATGCCGTAGGGGTAACGCCTTCACAGGTGCGCAAAGATTTTTCCATGTTCGCCATTTCCGGGAATAAACGGGGCGGGTATAAGGTAGACGAGCTTTTGGAGAAAATATGTTTTATCCTGGGGAAAGACGATGTATGTAATGTGGTCGTGGTCGGCGCGGGGAATATAGGTCTTGCTCTTATGAAATACGGAGGTTTCGAAAAAGAGAACATGACCATAAAAGCGGCTTTTGACATAGATCCGGCAAAATTTTCCGAAAAAGAAAATATACCTGTTTTGCCGCTTTCAGAACTTGCCGTATATGTGAAAAAGGAAGATATTAAAGTGGGCATAATAGCCGTACCCGATATTGCCGCTCAGCATGTGGCCGATCTTATGGTTGCGGCGGGGGTGAGGGGTATATTGAATTTCGCGCCGATACTTTTGAGATGCGGCGGCGAGACGGTTGTTAAGAACGTTAATCTTGAGCTTGAGCTTGAGAACATAATATATTTTGTCAACGCGCGCGAAAAAAAAGGGACAGTCCTGGAACATGAAACCAAGCAGCCTTAAGCGGTCGATGATATATAATTTTCTTATTGTTATACTCTTTATGAGTGTCTCCATAGGGGTTCTCGGGTTCAATGTTATACGTAAAGAGATAATCGAAAAAGCCCAGCATCGTGTGGATAGTTATATGAAGTCTGCCCGCATACTTTACGAGACTATGATATCTTCCACCGGTAAAGAGCTGAGCCTTTTGACCAAGCTCGATGATGTGGAAGAGATAAGGACGAGGGCGGATCTTGACTATCTTCACATTGTTGATAAACAGGATTTTGATAAGCTTAGAAGCGGGATAGCCCTAAGTTCATTGGATGGGAGCGAGGCGTCCGGAACAAGAATAATATCTTCCCGTGAACTCGAGAAAATGGGAAGGGGCCTGGATGAAAAGCTGAGAACAGAGGTAATTTCGACCCCGGGGGAGAAAGACTTTGAACCGTATTATCTGGAAGGTGTAATGGCCATGGAATACGCGAGGCCTGTTCTGGACGGAAACGGGAACGTTGAAAAAGTGCTTTACGGCGGCAGGATAATAAACGGAAGAAGCGAAGTAGTGGACACGATGAGAGATATCATGTTCGGAGAAGAAGTATATTCAGGAAAACCTGTCGGCACGGTAACTATTTTTCAGGGAGATGTGCGAATAGCGACCAATGTCGTTAAGAGATCCGGCGACAGAGCCGTGGGAACAAAAGTTTCCCGGGAAGTTTATGAACATGTCATCGGCTCCGGCAAGAACTGGTCGGACAGGGCGCTTGTTGTTTCCGACTGGTATCTTACGGCATACGAGCCGATAAGGGATATAGAGGGCGACATAATAGGAATGCTCTATGTGGGGATACTTGAACGGCCTTTCTTTGACATGGCAAAAAAAGTGTTTCTAATGTTCTTTGCCATAGTGACGGGTTCTGTTTTTCTGGCCTTGATCATATCGCTACTGCTCGCGGGGTCTTTTGTCAAGCCTGTTAATAGACTTGTTGAAGGAACGGCAAGGATCTCCAGGGGAGAGCTTGATCACAGGGTCAATGTGGATACGTCCATTGAGGACCTGAGATGGCTCGAAGTCTCGTTCAATGAAATGGCCGAGAGCCTTGAGTCCCGGAACAATGACCTTGTTCTGGCAAAGGAAAAAAGGGAGGCCCTGAACAAGAGGTATCTTGACCTGATAAGTTTTGTTTCCCATGAGCTTAAGGGCATATTAGCCTCGACAATACTCAATGCTTACTCGGTCAGGGATGGTTTTTTGGGGATGGTCAATTTTAAACAGCAGAAGGCGCTGGACTCTATAACACGTAACCTTGATCATCTCGACGCTACCGTAAAGAATTTTCTCAATCTGAGCCGTATTGAGAAAGGGGATATGGGCGTAATTAAAAAACAGGTTTTTCTAAGAGAAGAGGTTTTCGCGGTGGCTGTTGAGACTTTTTTGAAACAGATATCCGAAAAAGAAATGGAAATAAGGAACAATATACCTGCCGAACTTTCGGTGCCGGCCGACAGGGATCTTCTGCAGGTGGTAGCGAACAATCTTGTAAGTAATGCCGTTAAATACGGATCGCGCGGGGGAAAAATAGAGATAAATTTTGAAGACAGAGAAGATAAATTTAAAATATCGGTGTATAATGACGGAAGGGTTTTGGGAGAAGGCGAGATCAAGAACCTATTTCACAGGTTTTCGCGGTTGGACGCTCCGGAAACAAAGAACGCTAAAGGCACTGGACTTGGCCTTTTCATTTCCAGGGAAATAGTGGAGAAACACGGCGGGACTATGTACGTGGAGCCGGGCAAGGACGGTAACTCGTTCGTATTTGAGATATAGGGTTCTGCAAAATAGCGTTTTCACGTCGTTGCGAGGGAGCGAAGCGACCGAAGCAATCTTATAACTTGTTATATTTATTGAGATTGCTTCGTCACTCACTTCGTTCGTTCCTCGCAAAGACGGTATAAAAGTCCATTTTGCAGAACCCTAATTTGAGATATATAAAGGAGGTTAAGAGTGCGCACACCTTTAGAGACCATACGAAAGAAAAGGGCGGAAGCCATCAGCAGAATAGTTGGGAAGGGATATCTGTCCACCAAAAGGGTTTATGTGGGAATGGCTACCTGTGAAATAGCCGCGGGATCGGATGAAGTGATGAAGGTGTTCCAGGACGCCATAAAAGGCGGGCTTTCAGGAGTGTATCTGAGCCAGAAGGGCTGTGCCGGAAGATGTAACCTTGAGCCTACCGTAGAAGTAGTGGAAACGGGAAAGATCCCGGTCAAGTATGGAAAGATCGATCCGGTACGGGCAAAAGAAATAATAGAAAAGCATTTAAAAAGAGGCGAGGTCATAAAAGAGTGGGTCATAAAATAAAAAGAGGATGAAATGCCGGAAAAGACAAAAAAAGAATTCCAAAGAAAAACAATAACATTTTGTAACGGGACCTCATGCATGCAGAAAGGATCCATTGATCTAAAAAATTTACTGCGGCTTGAACTCGAAAAGAGGGGTTTAACTGAGGATGATGTGCGTATAAACATATCAGGGTGTCTTGGTATGTGCGACAAGGGCCCCCTGATGATAGTCAATCCCGGGTACACGATATACGCCAATCTTAAAGAAGAGGATATCCCGATAATATTTAAAGAGCATATAGAGGGAGACAGGCCTGTCGCCGAATTTGTTACAGACGCGGACCATCTTTATAACAGGTTTTTCAGAGTGTTCGGGGATGTGGGCTTTTTCGGAAAACAGATGCGTATAGCACTTAGGAACTGCGGGATAATAGATCCGGAAAGTATAGATGATTATCTTTCTCTCAGGGGGTATGAGGCCCTGGCCAAGGTCCTTACGGAAATGTCCCCGGACGAGGTAATATCGGCGGTTACTTCTTCGGGGCTGAGGGGGCGCGGAGGTGCCGGGTTCCCAACCGGACTTAAATGGAAATTTACCAGGGAGGCTGAAGGCATAGAAAAATATGTTATTTGTAATGCCGATGAAGGCGACCCCGGAGCGTTTATGGATAGAAGCGCCATAGAGGGGGATCCGCACACCGTTATAGAGGGCATGATAATAGGAGCTTATGCGATTGGGTCAAGCAAAGGTCTAATTTACATAAGGGCGGAATATCCCCTGGCGATAAAACGGCTGGAGTCGGCCATAAAAGCGGCAAGAGAGAACGGCATGCTGGGAAAGAACATTCTGGGTTCCGATTTTTGCTTTGATATCGAGATAAAACTCGGAGCGGGGGCCTTTGTTTGCGGGGAAGAGACAGCCCTCATACATTCAATAGAAGGCTCAAGGGGGATGCCTCGGCCAAGGCCGCCCTTTCCGTCGGTGTCCGGTCTTTTCGGCTGTCCCACTCTGATAAACAACGTTGAGACCTGGGCGAATATACCCGTGATAATAGTGGACGGGCCCGAATGGTTCAGTTCGGTGGGAACAGAGAAAAGCAAGGGTACAAAGGTTTTCGCGGTCGCGGGAAAGGTGAACAATACAGGCCTTGTGGAAGTGCCCATGGGAACAACGCTAAGGGAGATAGTTTATGATATTTGCGGAGGTATCCCTGATGATAAAAAGTTCAAAGCGGTGCAGACCGGAGGACCATCCGGAGGATGTCTTCCCGAAAAATATCTTGATACAAAAATAGATTATGAGTCACTTGCGGCCGCCGGTTCCATAATGGGCTCGGGGGGAATGATAGTGATAGACGAGGATTCGTGCATGGTAGGGATATCGAAATTTTTTCTTGAGTTCACACAAAGCGAGTCATGCGGAAAATGTACTCCCTGCCGTGAGGGGACTAAAAGGATGCTTGAGATACTTACCAGGATCACCGAAGGGAAGGGGGTAGAGGGAGATATACAAAAGCTCGAAAGATTGGGCAACATGATAAAGAAGGCGTCTCTTTGCGGGCTGGGTCAATCGGCCCCTAATCCTGTTCTTAGCACAATAAAGAATTTCAGGGAAGAATATGAAGAACATATACGTGACAAAAGGTGCAGAGCGGGAGAGTGTAAGGACCTTCTCGTGTACGAGATAACAGATAAATGTGTGGGATGTACGGCATGTAAAAAGGTCTGCCCGACGGCCGCGATAACGGGAGACGCAAAAAAAATGCATGTAATAGACCCCGAGAAATGTGTGAAATGCGGAAAATGTTTTGAAATATGTAAATTCGGCGCCATAACGAGATCGTGAGGGGAAAAATGAAAGATAAAATAAAGATAAATGTTAACGGAAAAGATTATAAAGCCGGGCAAGGACAGACCATCATGCAGGCCCTGGATGATCTGGGGTTCAAGACGCCACGCCTTTGCTATCATCCCAAACTTTCAATAGAAGGGGCGTGCAGGGTGTGTATAGTGGAAGTAGAAGGCATGAAAAACTATGTGGCGTCCTGTTCTTTTCCCGTGTCCGAGGGAATGAAAATAAGAACGAATACCAAAGAGTTGAGGCAGGCGAGAAGGGACATAGTGGAACTTATACTGGATAACCACCCGGAAGACTGCCACACCTGCGAAAGGGACGGCATTTGCGAGCTTCAGAGACTGGCTTACGCTATGGGCATAAGAAAAAGGCATTTTGAGGGAGAAAGAAAGCATTATGACGAAGATCTTTCGTCCCCGGCGGTAATAAGGAACCCCGATAAATGTATTCTTTGCGGGAGATGCGTGAGAATATGTTCTGAAATACAGAAGGTGAACGCGTTAAGGTACGCCCACAGGGGCTTCGGTACGGTGGTCATGCCGGCATACAACATGCCCTTTTCGGAAAGCGTCTGTACGGCCTGCGGGCAGTGCATAAATGTATGTCCGACGGCGGCATTTCTTGAAAGGAATTACACGCAGGAGCTTTTCGAAAAGCTTAATGATCCTTCGATAATAAAAGTAGCCCAGGTAGCGCCTTCGGTGAGAGCCGCCATAGGTGAGGCATTCGGATTTCCCCCCGGCACTTCGCATGAGGGAGAGATGGCCGCAGCTCTCCGGCGGCTTGGTTTCGATTATGTTTTCGATACTCAGTTCTCGGCAGACCTCACTATTATGGAAGAAGCCCACGAGTTCCTGGAAAGGCTTCAGGGTAAAGGGAAACTTCCCATGATAACTTCATGCTCGAGCGCATGGATGAAATATATGGAGCAGTTCACTCCGGAACTTATAGACAACGTGTCTACATGCAAATCACCTATGGCCATGATGGGATCTATACTGAAAACCTATTTTGCCGAAAAAATGAAGATCGATCCGTCAAAAATTTTTACGGCCGCGGTAATGTGCTGTACGGCCAAAAAATATGAAGCTACGCGGCCTGAGATAATGGTCAACGGGATGAAGCCGGTGGATATTGTCGTAACTACGCGTGAAGCGGCCTGGATGATAAAGTCAGCGGGTATAGATTTTGTCGGGATAAAACCCGAAAAATTCGATAATCCTCTGGGAAATTCATCGGGGGCGGGGGCTATTTTCGGTGTTACCGGAGGAGTTATGGAAGCGGCTATCAGAACCGCTTATGAGCTTTATACGGGAGAAACGCTGCTTGATATAGAAATAAGCGATATAAGGGGGCTTAAAGGAATTAAAGAAGGGTCTTTGAAAATGGAAGGGAAAGAGATAAGGGTGGCGGTAGCGCACGGATTGGGTAATGCCTGCGAACTTCTGGAAGTAGTCAAAAAGGATCCGGAAAGATATCACTTCATCGAGATAATGGGCTGCCCCGGAGGATGTATAGGAGGGGGCGGACAGCCGTATGCCGGGTCTAATTCCGTGCCGCTTGACGAGGAAGTGCTTAAGAAACGGGCCGAGGCGTTATACAGCCTTGACAGGTCAAGGACAATACGAAGAAGCCACGATAATCCGGATATCCAGAGGGTATATAAGGAGTTTTTGGGCAGGCCACTGAGCCCCGTGGCGCATAAGACGCTTCATACGCATTACGCGGCTAAAAAACCCAGAGGGATAGTGCCGAAAGAGTCTATAGCAAGGTAAAAGGAGATTAACATGCTTATAAAGGAAGATGAGGCGATAGCCGAACTCAAAGATTACATAGAAAGCAAAAAGGGAAAAGAACACGAGGAAGCGTACCTTATTGATATACTGCACAAGGCGCAGGACCTTTACGGATATCTTAAAAAGGACATTATGGATTTCATCGCCGATGAGATGAATATTCCCACGGCGCACATATGGGGAGTGGCCACCTTTTACCATTACTTTAATCTGAAACCCATAGGGAAATATGTGATATCGGTATGTATGGGGACAGCCTGTTATGTAAAGGGCGCGGGTGATGTTCTCGGCGCGATAAAAAAAGAACTTAACCTGAAAGTGGGGGATACTACCGAAGACGGATTATTTACACTTCAGGAGGCCAGATGCCTGGGAGCCTGCGGACTGGCTCCGGTGGTAATGGTAAACAATAAGATACACGGCGGACTTACCGATAGAAAGGTTGTGGAGCTTATCTCGGATTACAGGAACAAAGAAAAGGGTGTGAAATAAGATCTGATGAAATATATAGATGAAAAGAATATCTTCAGGCTTTTGGATAAAGGAAAAGATCCTCCCGATGGGGCCGTAGATGAGGCAATAGATAAAAGTCTGGCGCTCAAAAGGCTTTCTCTTGAAGAGACCTCATATCTTCTTAACTCACGAAGCAAGCGGGATGTCAGACGGATACTTGAGGCGGCTTCTCTGGTAAAAAGCAGGATATACGGCAGTAGGGTCGTTATATTCGCCCCTCTCTATATAAACAATACCTGTGTAAATAATTGTTTGTACTGCGCGTTCAGAAAAGACAATATTCTCATAAACCGCCGCCGGCTCGACATGGAGGATATTGCTAAGGAAACGGTCTCTCTTCTTAAAAGCGGTCATAAAAGGGTGCTCGCGGTCTCATCAGAAAGCGGGAATGAAGGCCTTGCCGAAGCCCGGTATTACGTTGAGGCCATAAGAACGATGTACGGTCAGGAATATAAGAATAGCAGGATAAGGCGGATAAACATTAACTGCGCCCCTCTTCCGGAAGAAGGGTTTAAACTTTTAAAGTCTTCCGGCATAGGCACCTACCAGCTTTTTCAGGAAACATACCATGGTGATACATATAAAAAAGTCCATCCTTCGGGCCCGAAGAGCGACCCCGATAACCGGCTTGACGCTATTGACCGGGCTTTCCGGGCGGGGATAGACGATGTCGGGATAGGGGCCTTATTCGGGCTTTACGATCACAAATTCGAGGTGCTGGCTCTTCTTTCTCATGTGGAACATCTGGAAAGGACTTTCGGAGTGGGGCCCCACACCATTTCCGTTCCGAGAATAGAACCGGCTTTGGGAACAGATATAAATGAAACATCTCCGTACAAAGTTTCGGACGACGATTTTAAAAAATTGGTGGCTGTTCTGCGGCTGGCCGTGCCGTATACGGGCATAATATTGTCTACACGTGAAACTCCGGAAATGAGGGACGAGCTTTTTCGTCTGGGTATTTCTCAGGTGAGCGCGGCTTCACGTACTTCTCCCGGAGGGTACTCCGGAGAAAAGGCCGGATCTGAAGGGGCCCAGTTCTTCCTGAGCGATCATCGCAGTCTTGATGAGGTTATAGCAAGCCTGATCGAAAGGGGCGCCATACCCAGTTTCTGCACCGCCTGCTACAGGAAGGAGAGAACGGGAGAAACTTTTATGGGTCTTGCAAGACCCGGAACGATAAAGGGAAAATGCGCTCTCAATGCCCTTATTACGCTTAAAGAATATCTCAAGGATTTTGCTTCAGAAGAAGTTAAGGAGAAGGGAAACGCTCTTATAGAAAGACTTAAAGAAGAACTCAGCGATCAGGAGAAAAAACAGCTTGATGAATTTTTTATTCATATAGAGCGAGGGGTCAGAGACGAGCATGTATAAAAAACGCCGATAGTTCCTGGATTTCCCGGAACGCTAAAGCAGAGCTCTGCGAAACGGATTTTTATCCCGTCGTTGCGAGGGAGCGAAGCGACCGAAGCAATCTCATAATTTGTTATGTATATGAAGATGGCTGAACAAATCATATTGCGCAGAACTTTAGGAACTCTAAAGTAGGGTTCTGGGAAATAGCGTTTTCACGTCGTTGCGAGGGAGCGAAGCGACCGAAGCAATCTCATAATTTGTTATGTTATGTATATGAAGATGACAGAACAAATCGATATTTTACATAACCATCGGAATTCTAAAGTTTAAAGGAGGAAGTTGATGCCTGGAAAAATATTGATAGTTGATGACGATCCCGATTTCCGAGAAGCCATGGCTACCCTGCTTGAAGCGAAAGGATATGATGTTGGAACGGCTTCGGACGGTGAAGCGGGCCTTGCCAAAGCAAGGGAAATATTGCCCGATATTATTTTGCTGGATGTTATGATGTCGGGTACGACCGAGGGGTTTGATGTGGCCAGAAAACTTCATGCCGAAGACAAACTTAAGGACATTCCGGTCGTTATGACGACCGGAATAAGAAAAGATATGAACCTTCCTTTCGGGTTTGAGCCCGACAACGACACTTTGCCCGTAAAAGAGGTGCTTGAAAAACCGGTTAAGCCCGAAACCCTTCTCTCAGCGGTAGCAAAACACATAAGAACGGGATGAGAAGATACATGCGGGTAGTTTTAATCTGGTTTTTCTCGGTGTTTTCAGTGTTTTTTGGTTTTCTGTCCGCGGAAGCGCTGGAACTGGTCTCTTTTTCGCAGGAAACAGAGAAATACGGCCTTTTTACCGCTAAATTCCGGACTTCTTATGTAAAGGAAGATCCCGATGATCCCCGGAATATAGATCTTACGGTGGTGTTTGTTTCACCGTCGGGGGAAGTATCGGAAGTACCCGCTTTCTGCCTGAGTAACAGCAGATCCGAAAAAGTTTCTCTTTGGGAAGTAAGATTTACTCCGGAAGAAGAAGGCGAATTCTCTTTTTCGGCTAATGCGGCATTGCGCCGCCGGAATGTTTTCAGGGAGTTTTCAGGCGCGCGGTTCAACGTTAAATCTTCCACGATCAAGGGCTTTCTTGAAAAAAGTCCAAATAATCCCAATTATCTTAAGTTCTCCTCGGGAGAGCCGTTTTTCGGCATAGGCCACAATGTTGCCTGGGTATACAACTCAAATCCTGAGATATTCGGAAGATATTTTTCTCTTTTGAAAGAAGCCGGCTGTAATATCACGCGTGTATGGATATGTGATTGGTCTTTGCCTCTTGAGTCCGGGAAAACGGGCAACTATAACCGATCGTCATCTGAAAAAATTGACAGGATACTGGAACTGGCGGAACGTAACGGTATATACATAATGCTCTGCCTTGATACTTACGGAAGTCTTATGGAAGAATCCGGTATGTGGCGAGAGGGGAAATGGGGCCTGAACCCGTATAATGTGAAGAACGGAGGGCCATGTAAAAAGCCGGAAGATTTTTTTACAAATAAAGAAGCTGTCCGGCTGTACAAGAACAAACTGAGGTATGTGCTATCGAGATGGGGTTATTCCCCTAACATACTCGCTTTTGAGATATGGAACGAATACAATTCTCCTCCTGAATGGACAAAAGAGATGGCCTCTTACCTGAAATCCATGGGAAGAAGCCGAAAACTTGTGACAACAAGTCTCGGATATCCCCGGGAAAAGGTCTTTGATGAGTCCTCAATATGGAAAATAGACGAAATTGACATTGTAACGCATCATTTTTACGGTAACGGCACGGAGCCGCAACTTGTGAATAATCTTTTTCAAAAAAGCCGGGAATTAAAGAGCGGGTACGAAAAACCGTTCATAATATCGGAATTTGGAATAGATTTTTCCAGGAACGACAAGGATTATGACATTCGCGGGGAAGGTAAGGCGCTTCACAACAGCATATGGGCATCTGTTTTTTCTGGTGCCGCGGCATCGGCAATGAACTGGTGGCATGATACATATATAAGGCCGAAAGATCTTTACCGGCACTATTCGGCGCTTTCTAAGTTCCTTGAAGGCGTAAACTGGGATTCCGGAAAGATAATGTTCCCCGAAGTGAGTCTTGTGTTTTATCGCGCGGGAGACCTTAAAGGCGGCAAGGCCAGGGATGTTGTTATCCGCCCTTTGGATATATGGACAGTTTCGGGAACGTCGGAATTCGAAGTTCTGGGGAACGGAGATCTTTCCAAAGGAGGCCTGCCGTTCAAATATCTTCATGGGTCGGAAAAGAAGGATATGATAATAGACCAGATATACAAAGTCGAATACCCGGAGGAAGGCGGTTTTGTTATAAGGGTAGGCACGGTCAGCCAGGGCGGACATCTTAATGTGTTTGTTAACGACGTAAAGGTTTTAGATAGGGTATGTCCGGCGGGGCCGGGTAAAGGCCCCTGGAAAAGAAGCAGGTTCCTGGAAAAGTATAATGTGTACCAGTGCGTATACGACGAGGATATTTTTGTTCCTGTCCCCGCGGGGAAACACGCCATTCGACTTTCGAATACGGGAGAGGATTGGATAGGGATAGATAAAATAACTCTGAAGAACTATGCCGCTCCGGACATAGCTGATGCGAGATGCTTGTCCATTAACATAGGCGGGACGCTGATGTTCTGGGTGCAGAACAGAGATTCCAACTGGATGACGGCCTATGAAGGCAGAAAACCACATTCTATAAAAGGCGCGTATTTCGAGGTTTATGATCTTTCAGAGAACAGCTATATCCTGGAGATATGGGATACTTATTCGGGAAAAATAATATCTTCGAAAAAAGCGGAACCATCTTTCGGTAAATTAAGAGTGACCCTCCCCGAATTCCACACCGACCTCGCTTTGAAGCTTACTCCCTCTAAAAAAAGGCTTGACAGAAATGGCGGGAAGATGTAGAATTCTTCTTGTAACACACAATGAAGTGTAAAAGGGCAGCGGCGTCTCGGCGAGACGCCTTTTTTATTTTACGGGTTTTGGGATAACGAAGTCCTCGGTCAGGCAAGGTATGCTTGAAAGAGGGCTTTTTTTTTGGATCTTACAGAGATACGGTTTTTATTGATTTACGGTCAGAGAATGTTAGAATGGTCTATGTGAAACGATCAAAAGGAGAGTAAAAATGAAAAACTCAGAAAAGAACGGGACATCTTCCATAGCTGATATTTACGGTGTGAATGTTTTTGGAATAAAGAATATGCGGAATTATCTATCGGATAAAGCGTATAAGTCGCTTCTATCTACGATACGAGAGGCAAAATCCATAGATCCCGGGATAGCCGATGAAGTAGCCGACGCGATGAAGTCATGGGCGACGGCAAAAGGGGCTACCCATTTCACCCATTGGTTCCAGCCGCTTACGGGAACAACGGCGGAAAAGCACGATTCTTTCATAGATCCCGACAATGACGGCGGAGTGATTTTGAAATTCTCCGGCAGAGAACTCATTAAAGGAGAGCCCGACGCTTCCAGTTTTCCGTCAGGCGGGTTAAGAGCAACTTTTGAGGCCCGCGGATATACGGCATGGGACCCTACGTCCCCGGCCTTTATTAAGGAAGCAAGTAACGGGGCTACGCTTTGTATTCCCACGGCTTTTTATTCTTACCATGGGGACGCTCTTGACAAAAAAACCCCTCTACTAAGATCCATGTCGGCTCTTTCCAGGCAGGTATGCCGTCTTGCAAAACTTTTTGGGATACCTACTGAAGGTAAGAGGGCTTATCCAACGCTTGGCGCGGAACAGGAGTATTTTCTTATAGATAAGTCGTTCTATGAAGGCAGGCTTGATCTCATACAGACGGGCAGGACCCTTTTTGGGAGCGCTCCGGCAAAACATCAACAGCTTGAAGACCATTATTTCGGGGCCATAAAACCCCGGATCGTGGATTTTATGGATGAGGTTGATAGAGAATTATGGAAACTCGGCATACCTGCGAAGACACGCCACAACGAAGTTTGTCCCGCGCAGTTCGAGATCGCTCCGGTGTACGAGGAACTGAACCTCGCGGTAGACCATAATATGATGACTATGCAGGTGCTCAGGGAAGTTTCCGAACGGCACGGGCTGGTATGCCTTTTGCATGAGAAACCTTATGCCGGTGTTAATGGTTCGGGTAAGCACAATAACTGGGCGCTTCTGGGGCCTGACGGAAAGAACTGGCTTACCCCGGGAGATAATCCGCATGAGAATGCCATATTCCTTACGATGATATGCGCTCTGATGAAAGGAATAGACACACATGCCGAGATGTTGAGAGCGACGGTAGCTTCCGCCGGGAACGACCACAGGCTCGGAGCCAACGAGGCGCCGCCGGCAATAATGTCGATATTTCTCGGCGACCAGCTTAACGATGTGATCGAACAGCTTGAAAAAGGCGCCGCGAAAAGTTCTAAAAAAGCCGACGCCATAGAAATAGGCGTTGATTCTCTTCCTCCGCTTCCTCGCGATGTTACCGACAGGAACCGCACAAGCCCGTTCGCTTTTACGGGTAATAAGTTCGAATTCCGGGCGGTAGGATCCAGTCAGAATTGTGCCGGAGCGAACGTCGTGCTGAACACCATAGTGGCCGAGGCCTTGGATGATATATGTTCTGAGCTTGAAGCCAAAGTAAAGAACAAAAAAGATTTTAATAAAGTGCTTCAGAGGATCCTTTCGGGTATTGTGAAAAAACACAAGCGGATAATCTTTAACGGTGATAATTATACAAAAGAATGGCACCGGGAGGCCAAGAAACGCGGACTTCCCAATCTGAAGAACACTCCTGAATCTTTGTCTAAGGTGAAAGACAAGAAGAACGTGGAAATGTTCGGGAAATACAAGGTCCTTTCCCGGACGGAACTTTTTTCACGTTATGATATTTACACCGAACAGTATGAGAAAGCTATTAAAATAGAGGGGGACGTGGCGCTTGCCATGGCAAGAACAATGATAGTTCCCGCGGCCGTAAGATATCAGGGGGAGCTTGCCTCGTCGGTAAAGGGAACAGAGAGTCTCGGATGTAAGAACTCAGGAGCTAAAAAACTTTTGAAAAAAGTTTGCGCGCTTTCCGAGGATATACTTGAAGGCATAGACAGGCTTGAAAAAGCTCTGGGAGGACATTCTTCGGGCGTGATCATAAAGGAAATGAATTTTTTGAGAGAAGCAGTTGACGAGCTTGAGACGGTAATACCTGAAAGCTTGTGGCCGCTTCCGTCATACGCGGAGATGCTTTTTCTTCTTTAGATAAAGTATTTTAAAAGTTCTGATATAGGAGATCGAAATGCCGGGTTCAACGGAAAAAGAATATCTTGCTACACTTACTAAGATAAGCAAGGCCATTACGAGCGATCTTTATCTGGAGGACATACTTAAGCTCCTGGTAAATTTGACGGCCGGGGTAATGGCGGCCGAAATATGCGCCATATGGCTTATAGACGAAGACACTAAGGAACTTAAAATAAGAGCTACGCAGGCAATGAGTCAGGAGTACCTTAAGGAAAGATCCCTCAAAGTAGGTGAAGGGATAGTGGGGCTTGTGGCCGAGGAAAAAAAACCCATAATAATTTCCAATGTTCTTAAGGATGAGAGATATAAAGAGAAGAAACTGGCTAAAAAAGAGAACCTTGTGTCCATGTTAAGTGTGCCTATGATGGTCAAAGAAAAGGTGGCAGGTGTGATCAATGTTTATACTACCGAGACATACAAATTTTCTAAAAGCGATGTGAACCTTCTCAGCACGGTGGCAAATCAGGCGGCGGCGGCAATACAGAACACGGAGCTTTTGGTGAAGACAAAGGTAATACAGGAAGAACTTGAGACGCGGAAAAGGGTGGAAAAGGCCAAAGGGATACTGATGAGGGAACAGGGTATATCCGAAGAAGAGGCCTATAGTCTTATCAGGAAATCCAGCATGAACAAGCGTATGTCCATGAAAGAGATAGCGGAAGCGATAATCTTATCTCAGGAAATACGTAAGTGGTAGAAGCGGAAGGGAAAGGCCCGGCCATGATGCCGGGGAAGCGTAGATGCTTTATTGTGCGAGGTAATGACCGGCGAAGAAGATATCGGGCCGGATAGATCAAAAAAGATCAAATAGTTCAGGGCTATGACGCCCTTCTTGAGCAGAGGAATGCCAGGGAGGGCGTTTCTTTTTGCGAGCGGAGAGGGAAGGGGTAAGAGGTAAGAGGCAAGGGGGAAGAGGTAAGGGGGGAGCGGGATGTGTTATAAAAAACGAGGAGGGAGATATGAAAAAAGTGAAGATAAGAAAGACGGCGTTGATGGTGGTTTTTATAATGGCGGCGGCAGGGTTATTTGCCGTTCCATCTTTCGCGTTATTTGACGTAGAAGGCGGATGGCTCCCGGAAAAGGCGGAAGATATGCCCGAGATCTCGGCAAGCCAGGCTTTTTTCACCAAGTATATCTGGAGAGGATGGAATTTAGGGGATGAGCCGGTCATGCAGAACGATGTAACTTTATCATGGTATGGCCTGAGTTTTAACTTCTGGACGAATTACAGCCTTAATAACGATAAGGAAAAAGATTCCGGAAGATATCAGGAATTCACCGAGATAGATTACACGATAAGTTACGGTTTTAACGTGGGAGAGGCGGCGGAATTCTTTTCAGTCGATATGCCTGAAGCACTGCGTCCGATCGGGATCTCGGGAGGCTACATTTACTATACCTTCCCTAATGTGGACTGGAACGATAAATTCTTTGACAGCCACGAGATCTTTCTGGGCGTTTCGTACGACACTTTTCTCTCGCCCGAGTTCACGTGGTACTGGGACGTGGGAAGAGGTAAAGGCAACTCTGACGGAGGCGGGAATGGGTCATACTTTGAGTTCGGTATAAGCCATACGGTCGATCTTGGCGAAACCGGCGCATCCGCCACCTTAGGCATGACAACGGGAATAATAAACGAACAGTGGACAGACAAAACGGGGTTGGGGGATATGGTGTTCTCTCTGGGCGTGGATATTCCTTTACTGAACTATTTTACGGTAACTCCAAGCGTTGCTTATTCCGTTGTCCCGGACAGAGATGTTTACAACGATAACTCGTCCAATGAATTTTTCGGCGGGATAACTGTAAGTTTCAGCTATTAAGGACCGGATCTAACGATAAGAGTAGAGTTCTGCAAAATAGCTGTTTCACGTCGTTGCGAGGGAGCGAAGCGACCAAAGCAATCCTATATCTTATTGTATTTATTGAGATTGTTTTGTCACTCACTTTGTTCGTTCCTCGTAAAGACGGAATAAAAGTCTATTTTGCAGAACCCTAACGATAAGAGAACAAAGGAGGTCAAAATGAGAATCATTATAAGAGCGTTAAAGATCCTCCCGCTGATATTTTTGTCAACCGCTATGACTGTTTCGGCAGAAGAGCCTACGGCGGCTACGAATGCCGTGGCTATCGACACGATCTGGATACTGATGGCGGCTTTTCTGGTGTTTTTCATGCAAGCGGGATTTGCAATGGTCGAAACGGGATTTACGAGAGCGAAGAATGCCTGCAACATAATGATGAAGAATCTTATGGATTTCGCCGTGGGTTCGGTAGCGTTTTGGGCGGTGGGCTTCGGCATTATGTTCGGGGCTTCGGCTTTCGGTGTTTTCGGAACGAGCGGTTTCTTCCTGTCCACCGGAGATCCTTCCACAAGCGAGGGTTTGTGGCAGTACGCCTTCTGGATGTTCCAGGCGGTTTTCGCGGCAACCGCCGCTACAATAGTTTCCGGAGCTATGGCTGAAAGGACAAAGTTCAAATCCTATATGGCATATAGCGCCGTCATAACGGCCTTGATATATCCTGTGGTTGGACATTGGATATGGGGAGATGGTTGGCTGTCCGCAAAAGGAATGATAGATTTCGCGGGTTCTACAGTAGTTCATTCAACAGGGGGTTGGGCGGCTTTGGCCGGAGCCATACTTTTGGGGCCTCGTATAGGAAAATATTCTCCCGACGGTTCCTCGAACGCTATTACGGGCCATAATATTCCGCTTGCCTCATTGGGTGTATTCATATTGTGGTTCGGCTGGTTCGGTTTTAATGCCGGAAGTACAACTTCCGGAACGGATCTAAGTATCGCGACAATAGCCGTGACGACTAATCTCGCGGCCGCCGCGGGATCCATCAGCGCGATGATATTCGTATGGTTCAAATTCGGGAAACCGGACATAAGTATGTCTTTGAACGGGGCTCTTGCCGGCCTTGTGGGTATAACCGCGGGATGCGCCAATGTTTCCCCTTCGAGCGCTCTCATGATAGGAGCGGTATCCGGGATACTTGTTGTTATAAGCGTTGAGTTCCTTGACAAGGTACTAAAGATAGATGATCCCGTTGGCGCTGTTTCGGTTCATGGGGTCTGCGGAGCCTGGGGAACTCTTGCTGTGGGACTTTTCGCCCAGGAAACATTCGGCGGAGTGAACGGCCTCTTTCACGGGGGAGGGATGACACAGTTCATTACCCAGCTTACCGGTGTGGTAAGTGTTTTCGCGTGGGTGTTCACTTCCGCGTTTATCGTCTTCTATGTTATCAAGGTTGTCATGGGACTCAGGGCCTCCGATGAAGAACAGCTCAAGGGGCTCGATATATGCGAGCATGGTATGGAGGCGTATTCCGGGTTCCAGACCTTTATGACACAGTAGGATTGGCGCCGCGTTTTACATTGGCGTCGAGAACGAAAAGTAATAAGTAAAAGTAGAAAGAAGAAAAGCGGAAGATATATGAGGAGAACGAGAAATGACGTTTTGAAGTCGTCCTGAGGGTCCTGCCAAACCTGAGAGGCAGCTAAGGGAGGGGCCGATGGCTAAGGAAAAACTTAGGGTTATGCAAAATAGCGTTTTCACGTCGTTGCGAGGGAGCGAAGCGACCGAAGCAATCTTGTAACTTGTTATATTTATTGAGATTGCTTCGGCCTTCAACCATGCTCAGGACGAAATCCTGAGCGAAGCGAAGGGCTTCGTTACTCACTTCGTTCCTCGCAAAGACGTTATAAAAGTCCATTTTGAAGAACTCTAAAGGAAAAACTAAAAAAGGAGGTTGAGATGTACGTTCTTAAATGGTTTAGGAGGATGGTGATCGGTTTGCCGGCGGCTATACTGGCTATGTCGGGGTCTTTGGCGCAAGCCAGTCCCGCCGCTGATGTGGGCGGTTATGCATTGATTTCCGGTATAGATACCATGTGGGTGCTTATAGCGGCTTTTATGGTCTTTATAATGCAGGCCGGTTTCGGTATGCTGGAGGCAGGCCTTATAAGGACCAAGAATACCTGTAATGTGCTTATGAACAATTTTCTGGATTTCTGTATGGCATCGATGGGATTTTTTATTTTCGGATATGCCATAATGTTCGGTACGGGAAACGGGTTCATGGGGTTTACGGGATTTATGCTCATAGGCGCCGCGCATGAAGGGAGTATCCCTCTTGAGGCGGCATGGCTTTTTCATGCCGTTTTCTGCGGAGCGGCCGCGACCATCGTAGCGGGAGGAATAGCAGAGAGAATGAAGTTCAAATGTTATCTTATATATTCTTTTCTGATATCCGCTACGATATATCCTATAGTAGGACATTGGGTTTGGGGAGGAGGATGGCTTGCCGAGATGGGGTTCGGTGATTTCGCAGGATCTACAGTTGTCCACGCTGTCGGCGGTACGGCCGCACTTGTGGGCACGGCCATTTTGGGGCCGAGAATAGGTAAGTTCAACAAGGACGGCTCAGCTAATGCCATAGAAGGGCATTCAATGGCGCTTGCCTCGCTTGGGGCACTTATACTATGGTTCGCGTGGTTCGGATTCAATCCCGGATCAACTTTGGCGGTAGGTGACGGTAGTTTGATAGCGAAAGTCGCTGTTAACACAAATCTCGCGGCGGCCGCGGGAGGGCTTGTAGCTATGTTCTTCGCGTGGAAAAAGTTCGGGAAACCGGATCTTTCAATGACTATGAACGGGGCTCTTGCGGGGCTTGTGGCCGTAACAGCTCCCTGCGCGTTCGTTCTTCCGTACGAATCGATAATAATAGGAGGAGTAGGCGGAATAATAGTTGTTCTGGGAACCGTGTTCCTCGATAAGATACACATCGATGATCCTGTGGGAGCGGTTCCGGTACATATGATGAACGGTATATGGGGGACGCTTGCTGTGGGGCTTTTCGGGCAAGAAGCATTAGGGCTTGCACGAGACGGCCTCTTTCATGGCGGCGGGTTTACTCAGCTTGGGGTTCAGGCCTTGGGAGCCTTGGCCGTAGTGCTTTTTGTCGGAGCGGGTATGACCGTCATATTCAAAACAATAGACCTGGCTATGGGGCTGAGAGTGTCCAGGGAAGAAGAGCTTAAGGGGTTGGATATAAGCGAACATGGTATGGAAGCTTATGCGGGATTCCAGATATTCACTACAAAGTAGATCCCGGGGGTTTAGTGTATAAGTGAAAGAGGGTAATGCGATGAAGGATATGAGAGTTCTGCAAAATAGTTGGTTCACGTCGTTGCGAGGGAGCGAAGCGACCGAAGCAATCCTATATCTTATTGTATTTATTGAGATTGCTTCGTCACTCACTTTGTTCGTTCCTCGCAAAGACGGAATAAAAGTCTATTTCTCATAGCCCTATAAAAGGACATAAATAAGGAGGGGAAAATGAAACTTATAGTAGCCATGATACAGCCGCATAAACTGCCGGATGTAAAAGAGGCCCTTTTCGCGGCGGATGTTCACAAAATGACCGTTACTAACGCTCTTGGATGCGGACAGCAGAAAGGTTTCACGGAGACATACAGAGGAGTAATACACGAAGTGAACCTGCTAAAGAAGATACGCATAGAGATAGCTGTGAACGAAGATTTTGTGAGGCCGACGGTAGACGCTATAATAAAAGGCGCTCGCACCGGGAAGATAGGCGATGGGAAAATACTCGTGATGGATCTTGCCGAGTGCATCAGGATCCGAACCGGAGAAACCGGCAGAGAAGCCATAGGGTGAGGCGCCATGCGGGTGTATTTGTCTTCGATTTTCGAATATCAGTAAGGACGGGTTCTTTTGTATGCTTTCTCGCTTGTTTTAACCGCCTCTTCGGGGGCGAAAAAGCTGGCTTTAAGACGGAAAACGGCACGAACAAGCGAACTTTTTCTCGGTTAAAAAGGCTTCAAAAACATGCAAAAGACCCCGTCCTGAGAGCATCAACGCCAACTCGTAAAGAATACATCCGAATTGTGGGCAAAAAGTGATTAAAAAGTCTTGAATTTTTACTGGAACGAGTATATTATGGAAATGGCTCTAATGAGAGAAAAACCGGCTCAGCGCCGAACCGGGGACGACAAAGAAGTTGTTATCGAGGGCAGTCTATTTTTTTGTCAGGTAAGGCAAAGTTATTTGGGAGAGGTTTTTTATCATGAAAGCCGCGGTGGTTCTTGAAGACGGAAAGATATTTGAGGGCAAACTTTTCGGAGACATTAGGAGGAAATGTGTTTCCGGGGAAGTGGTGTTCAATACAAGTATCTCGGGTTATCAGGAAATAATCACCGATCCTTCCTATAGAGGTCAGATAGTAACAATGACCTATCCTCTCATCGGAAATTACGGCATTAATACTGAAGACGCGGAATCCAACAGAGCTCATGTGGAAGGCCTTATTATCAGGGAACTTTGCGACGTTCCCAGTAATTACAGGGCAACGGATTCTCTGGACGGTTACTTTAAAAAGAACGGTATATTAGGCATAACCGGAGTTGACACACGCGCTCTTACAAGGCATATACGTTTGAGCGGTTCCATGAAAGGTGTAATAACCGGGGATATATCTTCACTTGAGACCATTGGGGGAGAAGCCCGCAAAGTGCCCGATATATCCGGCAGGGATATTGTCAAAGAGGTCACATCAAAAGAAAGATCCGTATGGAATGACCGGGGGCATCTTCATATCTCCGTTCTGGATTGCGGGGTTAAGTATAATATCCTGAGGAATCTCTCGGAACGGGGATGCAGGCTGACGGTTCTGCCCGCTAAGACGGGATCCCGGGAAATTCTTGAGCTCGATCCGGATGGAGTGCTTCTTTCCAACGGCCCCGGTGATCCCGAAGGGGCGGGGTATGTTCATAGGACAGTACGGGGCATTCTTGGCAAAGTGCCTATATTCGGGATATGTCTCGGGCATCAGATGATGGGACTTGCTTTGGGCGGAAAAACATACAAGCTTAAGTTCGGACATCATGGCGGGAACCATCCCGTAAAAGATCTGAAGACGGGCAGAGTCAGTATAACAAGTCAGAACCACTGTTTTTGCGTAGACCACGATTCATTGAGCGGCAAGGGAGCGGAGATAACCCATATGAACCTTAACGATAATACCGTTGAGGGAATGGAGAATGAGGAACTGAAATTTTTCAGCGTACAGTTCCATCCCGAAGCGGGCCCCGGCCCTTATGACGCTGAATATCTGTTCGATAAATTCGTCCAAATGGCCGGAGATCATAAAAAATAAAGGAAACATGCCGAAACGAAACGATATAAAAAGCATTCTGATAATAGGGGCGGGCCCGATAGTAATAAGTCAGGCCTGTGAATTTGATTACTCGGGCAGTCAGGCCTGCAAGGTCCTAAGGCAGGAAGGGTTCAGGGTAATACTTGTAAATTCTAACCCGGCCACTATAATGACCGATCCCGAAATGGCCGACAGGACCTATATTGAACCGGTGACCCCGGAAACCGTGGCTAAAGTAATAGAAAAAGAACGTCCTGACGCTTTACTGCCTACGCTTGGCGGGCAGACCGGGCTTAATACGGCAATGAAATTGTATGAAACGAAAGTGCTCGAAAAATTCAATGTTAAGATGATAGGGGCAGATTACGACGTTATAAAAAAAGCGGAAGACCGGGAGATTTTTAAAGAGGCCATGGTGAAGATAGGCCTGGATGTGCCGCTGAGCCGTATAGCGCGCAGTATGTCTGAAGCCATGGCCGCGTCATCGGAAATGGGTTTTCCCGTTATCGTGAGGCCAAGCTTTACGCTTGGAGGGACAGGCGGAGGGATAGCCCGTAACGAAAAAGAGTTCAGGGATATAGTGTCGGTGGGACTTCGTAACAGTATGACAAGCGAGGTGCTTATAGAAGAATCCATCCTGGGCTGGAAGGAATATGAGCTCGAACTTATGCGCGATGAGAAAGATAATGTGGTAGTCGTATGTTCCATAGAGAATCTCGATCCCATGGGAGTTCATACGGGAGACAGCATAACGGTAGCCCCTCAGCAAACGCTTTCCGACAGAGAATACCAGAAAATGCGCACAGCAAGCATAGAAGTAATGAGGGAAATAGGGGTAAGGACGGGAGGGTCCAACGTGCAATTTGCCGTTGACCCCGCGAGCGGCAGAATGGTGGTAATAGAAATGAACCCGAGGGTTTCGCGTTCATCGGCACTTGCCAGCAAAGCTACGGGATTCCCCATAGCGAAGTTTGCCGCCAAGCTCGCCGTGGGATATACGCTTGATGAAATATCCAACGATATAACAAGGACCACCCCGGCTTGTTTTGAGCCTACGCTCGATTATTGCGTGGTGAAGATACCGAGGTTCACTTTCGAGAAATTTAAACTTGCCGATACAACTCTGGGGATCTCCATGAAATCTGTCGGTGAGACCATGGCCATAGGAAGGACATTCAAAGAAGCGCTTCAAAAAGGTTTGAGAGGCCTTGAAACGGGAAAAGCCGGGCTGGACTGGTCGCCAAAAGATATGCCGCGGGGAGAGGACGATCTTGACAAATTCCTGGAGCGTCCCAATGCCGAGAGGATCTATCATTTGAAAGAAGCTTTTAACAGAGGTTACACCGTTGAAAAGGTATTCGCGCTCTCGAAAATAGATCCGTGGTTTCTGAGGAATATAAGAGATATGGCCGTTTTTGAGAAAGAACTCCGCAATTTTTTGAAACCCGGATCCCTTGAAGATATTACAAAAGGCGATGAGATATCTGAAATGGTCCGTGAAGCAAAAAGGCATGGGTTTAGCGATAAACAGCTCTCGATAATGGCGGGAGTTCAAGAAAATGTGTTCAGAGAGGCCCGTAAGGAAGCGGGCATAATTCCCGTTTATAAGCTTGTCGATACGTGTTCTGCGGAATTCGAGTCCTATACTCCGTATTTTTATTCCTGTTACGATGATGAATGCGAGGCTCTGCGGTCGGATAGGAAAAAGATAATGATACTCGGAGGGGGGCCTAACAGGATAGGGCAGGGAATAGAGTTCGATTACTGCTGCTGCCACGCTTCTTTCGCGCTTAAAGAAATGGGTTTTGAGACAATAATGGTGAACTCGAACCCCGAGACTGTATCAACCGATTACGATACGTCCGATAAACTGTATTTTGAGCCGCTTACATTTGAAGACGTAATGAACATAATAGACGCCGAAAGGCCCGATGGGGTTATAGTTCAGTTCGGAGGGCAGACACCTTTGAACCTCGCCCAGAAACTTATGGACCATGGTGTCCCCATAATAGGCACTTCGGTTAAGTCTATCGCTCTCGCCGAAGACAGGGAAAAATTCAAGGCATTGCTGAATACACTGAAGCTTAAACAGCCGGCTAACGATACGGCGAATTCCCCGGAAGAAGCGGCCGGGAAGGCCGGGACTATCGGGTATCCGGTTGTGGTAAGGCCGTCTTATGTTCTTGGCGGAAGAGCCATGAGAATAGTTTATGATGAAGGCTCTCTTGAGGAATTCATGCGGGAAGCCGTGGATGTTTCTCCGGGGCATCCGGTACTGCTCGATAAATTCCTCCAGAACGCCATAGAGGTGGATGTTGACGCTGTTTCAGACGGCAAAAAGGTTATTGTAGCCGGCATAATGGAACATATAGAAGAAGCCGGGATACATTCGGGGGATTCGGCCTGTGTGCTTCCGCCGCATACCATATCCGATGAGGTGGTCGCGGAAATAAAACGGCAGACGGAGCTTTTGGCCACGGGCCTTGAGATCAAGGGCCTGATGAATGTCCAATTCGCCGTTCAGGGCCGGGAAGTATACATTCTTGAGGTTAACCCCAGGGCTTCACGAACCGTGCCTTTCGTTTCAAAGACCCTGGGCATTCCTCTCGCCAAAGTTGCGGCTAAAATAATGGCCGGAGCTTTCCTTGAAGACATTTCTGTCCCTGAAGATCCGATGAGAGGAGTAACGTATACAAGCGTAAAAGAATCGGTCCTGCCGTTCTCGAGATTTTCAGGCGTAGACATACTTTTGGGCCCCGAGATGATGTCTACGGGAGAGGTCATGGGTATATCGGAAGGTTTTGGTACTGCCTTCGCCAAGGCCCAGTCGGGAGCGGGCTGTATTCTTCCGGCCCGTGGAAAGGTCTTTATTTCAGTACAGGATGCCGATAAGAGAAATATAGTTTTTATAGCGAAGAAACTTAAAGACATGGGTTTTAAAATAGTAGCTACCAGCGGGACCGCAAAAATATTGAAAAATAACAATATAAGCGTTGAGGTCCTGCAAAAAATGCACGAAGGGTCTCCTAACGTGCTTGACGCGATCGAGAACGGAGATATAGCGCTTATAGTCAATACTACCTGCGGAAAGGAACCGCATAAAGACGGGGCGGTGATACGTTCCACCGCCGTGACAAGGGGAATACCGTGCATTACTACTTTGGCGGGGGCGCAGGCTTCCATAAACGGAATGGAATCAATGATATCCGGAGAGGAAACAGTTAAGTCCATACAGGAATATTATGAAACTATCTCGGGGAGATAAAAAAGAATATTGCGGGATCTTCGGAATATCAGGACATGATATGGCCGTTGATCTTACTTATCTCGGCCTGTATTCCCTCCAGCACCGCGGGGAGGAGTCATGCGGTATAGCGGTTTCATCCGGGAGGAATATTAAGCAGATAACGGGGATGGGTCTGGTCCCGGAAGTTCTCGCCCCTAAGAAGCTGAAGGGGCTCAAGGGTCGTACAGCAATAGGGCATGTAAGATATTCAACTACAGGTTCGAGCATATTACGTAATGCCCAACCCTTTCTCATAAACCACAGCAAGTTCTCCGTATCCATCGCCCATAATGGGAACCTTACAAACGCTGAAAAATTGCGGCGCTGCATGGAAAAAGACGGGTCTATTTTTCAAAGTACCATGGATTCAGAGATAATACTCCACCTCATGGTAAGATCCGAAAAAAAGACTTTCGAAGACAGGATCATTGATGCCATATCGCAATGCGAGGGGGCTTTCAGTTTACTTTTTCTTTGTGAAGGGAAGATCGTGGGGGTAAGGGACCCTTACGGATTCAGGCCGCTTTGTATAGGAAGGAAAGGTTCTTCATATGTGCTGGCCAGCGAAACATGTTCTTTGGACATTATTGACGCTGAATATTTAAGGGACGTAGAGCCGGGAGAAATAGTGGTGATAGACCCATCCGGGATAAAGAGCATAAAGCCTTTCGATAAAAAAAGACCCGCCCAATGCGTTTTCGAATTCATATATTTTTCAAGGCCCGACAGTATTATCTTTGGCGACAGTGTGTACAGGGTGAGAAAGGACCTGGGAAGGCAGCTGGCTCGTGAGTTTCCCGTTCCCGCTGATATGGTCATATCTATTCCGGATTCCGGGAATTACGCGGCTTTAGGTTATTCCGAAGAGAGCGGGCTGCCTTTTGAGTTCGGAATTGTCAGGAACCATTATATCGGGCGCACATTTATACAGCCGTCACCCGAGATGAGAAGGCATGGTGTTAAAATAAAGCTCAACCCGATAAGGTCTGTCCTTAAAGGAAAACGAGTTGTGGTAGTGGAAGATTCCATAGTAAGAGGAACGACTACAAGCGGACGTGTGAAAGAGATACGTGAGGCGGGAGCCAGCGAGATACATATGCGCATAAGCTGCCCGCCCATAAAATACCCTTGTTTCTACGGCATAGATTTTCCGTCGCGAAAAGAGCTCATAGCTAATGAGTTCGGGGACATCGACGAAATAGCCCGGGAAATAGGAGTAGACAGTCTAAAATATTTGAGCATGGAGGGGATGTTGTCGGCTATAGGGGACGATATCTTCTGCGCGGCTTGTTTTAACGGGGTTTATCCGTCAAAAATAAAAAAGAAAGCGATGAAACAGGCATTTGAGTGAGATCTCATCGCGCGGAAGGTGAAAATGGCAAAGTACATATACGTTACGGGAGGGGTTGTATCAAGCCTGGGAAAGGGTATAGCGTCGGCCTCCATAGGAAAGATATTGGAATGGGCGGGGTACAGCGTTTCAATAGTTAAATGCGATCCGTATATAAACGTGGATCCCGGGACCATGAACCCATATCAGCATGGGGAGGTCTATGTAACTGATGACGGCGCAGAGACCGATCTTGATCTAGGGCATTATTATCGCTACACGCGTTCGCTCCTTTCTAAAATAAACAATGTGACCACGGGTAAGGTGTATCAAAACGTCATAAACAAAGAGCGACGGGGAGATTTTTTAGGGGATACGGTCCAGGTCATACCGCATATTACCAATGAGATAAAATCTCAGATACGCCAAGTTGAGAGGGAACACAAGTCGGATATTATCCTTGTTGAGATCGGAGGGACCGCGGGAGATATCGAAAGCCTTCCTTTTCTGGAAGCCATAAGGCAGATGAAGAACGAGCTCCCATCGGATGGTTCGGTGAATATACACCTCACGCTTCTGCCCTTTATAAGATCCGCCGGAGAGGTAAAAACCAAGCCCACACAGCATTCCGTAGGAAAGTTGAGAGAAATAGGAATACAACCCGAGATACTAATGGTCAGGACTGAAAAACCGCTTGATAGGTCTTCACGATCGAAAATATCCCTTTTCTGTAACGTCAGAGAGAGATGTGTTATAGAGGCAAGGGATGTCGATGATATATACGAGATACCGCTGAAATTCAAAGAAAGCGGTCTTGACGGCATAATAATGAAGTTCCTGAACATCAAGAAAAAAAGGTCTTATAGTGATCCAAAATGGCGCAAAATTGTAAGCGTCTCGAAACAGGTAAAGAAAAAGGTAAAGATCGGCATAGTCGGAAAATACATAACTTTGCAGGACGCGTATAAGTCCATAGACGAGTCCCTCAGGCATGCCGCTATAGCGAACGGTTTAAAGCTTGATCTTGTAAAGATAGAATCGGATGACCTTGATAAAGCGGGCAATAGCCGCTTGAAAAAGATATTTTCCGGAGTTTCCGGAATACTTGTTCCGGGTGGTTTTGGAACGAGGGGAATAGAGGGTAAAATGGCCGCGGTGAGATACGCCAGGGAGAATGCCGTGCCGTATTTTGGTATATGTCTCGGAATGCAGGTAGCCGTAATAGAATTCGCCAGGAACGTATGCGGACTTAAAGGAGCGTACTCTACCGAGTTTGACGATAAAACTCCTTATCCTGTGATCTCTCTTCTTTCGGAGCAGAAAGATGTTGAGGATATGGGAGGAACAATGAGGCTGGGAGCGTACAGATGCGATCTTGCCGGAGGAAGCCGGGCGAGAAGGGCGTATAAGTCCGGCTTTGTCATGGAAAGACATAGGCATCGTTATGAGTTTAACGGAAAGTACAAAGAAATTTTCAAAGATAAAGGTATGCGATTTAGCGGGATACACCCTAAGGGTAAACTTGTAGAGATAGTTGAAATTGAGGAGCACCCCTGGTTCGTAGCCGTACAATTTCACCCCGAGTTCAGATCCCGCCCCGATGAACCACATCCCTTATTCAGGGACTTTATCGCCGCCGCGGGAAAATGACATTAAAGTAGACCCGAGCATGTTGCTAAAATTTTCATTGACAGAATGTGCTCGAGGGTGTTAAAATTATTTAGACAAAGAAGTTGATCGAAGGCTATGAGGCCCCCGGATTTGTAGAAGGGGGCTTTTATTTTGTGGCCGATCTATAACAGGCAAAGATGCCCTTTCAGGATCGAAAGATTTCTGTGAGGGCGTTTTTTTTGAGATAAGATGCACATTTTGGAGGCAAAAACTGCACAAGCAGGGGTTATTGTTCGATAAGATACCAGATATAGTGAACCCCTCCGGAGAGTTGTAATGGAAAAACTGGACAGGATGCTCCTTACTATCGGGAGAGGCAAAGTGTATAATAGGATAATTGCTGAAACAGAAAAAGAACTTATAGAGGCAGCTCTGATGAAGGCATTCGGGAACCAGTCAATAGCATCAAAAATACTCGGGATTAACAGGAATACCATGAGGGCAAAGATAAGGAAACTAAATATAGATCCCGCGAACTTCAGGATATAGGGATCCAGGGACGGTTCTCATTTTGAACCTACACCTGTCCCTATGTTTTGGGGGACAGGTGTAGGTTCAAGGAAAGGACAGGTGTAGGTTCAAGGAAAGGACAGGTGTAGGTTCAAGTTGGGGACAGGTGTAGGTTCAAATCGAGGGACGGGTGTAGGATTAGATTCAGAACCGTCCCTGAACCGGAGTGATATGAGAGGACATTTTCCTGAAAAACAAGGTTTGTATGATCCGGCTTTTGAGAAAGATAGCTGCGGGGTGGGGTTTGTCTGCGATATGAAGGGCAGAAAGTCCCATGATGTTATCAGTAAGGGGCTGGAAGTGCTTGAAAGGATGGGCCACAGGGGCGCGGTAGGGGCCGACCCGAGAACCGGTGACGGCGCCGGCATTCTTATTCAAATACCACACGGGTTTTTTGTAAAGAGGTTACGGGAGCAAGGACTGTCTCTCCCCGACCCCGGAGAATATGGCGCGGGGCTTATTTTTATGCCGCGGGATCCGGATTGCAGAAAAAGATGTGAGACCATTCTGCAGGACGAGATACTTAGGGAAGGGCAGATCTTTCTTGGGTGGAGAGATGTTCCCGTGGATGAATCCATGATAGGGGAAGTTGCGAAGAGCAAGCAGCCGGTAATTAAACAGATCTTTATAGGCAGGGGAGGATCTTGCCGCGACCAGGGATCTTTTGAACGTAAACTTTATGTCATAAGGAAAGTGGCGGAAAAAAAGGTGAGTTCTTCCGACATCCCCGGAAAAGATTTCTTCTATATAACGGATCTTTCCTCGAAAAAGATAACTTATAAAGGGCTGCTCATGCCGGAACAAGTTCCGGAATATTTTCCGGATCTTAAGGATGAGGACACGGTAAGCGCTCTTGCTCTTGTACATTCCAGGTATAGTACCAACACTTTTCCCACCTGGGATCTTGCCCAGCCATTCAGGTATCTTGCCCATAACGGGGAGATAAATACACTTAGAGGTAACATAAACTGGTTTCGTTCGGGAGAGAGGCTTCTGGCTTCTTCCCTTTTTGGGAACGATATCGCCAAAATAAAACCTGTAATAGTAGAAGGCGGAAGCGATTCGGCATCCATAGATAATGTGCTGGAACTCCTGGTGCTGGGGGGAAGGTCTTTGCCGCATGCTTTGATGATGCTTGTTCCGGAAGCGTGGGAACATAATGCCGGGATGAAAAAAGAGATCCGGGATTTTTATGCCTATCACGCTTGTATTATGGAGCCATGGGATGGACCGGCGGCCATAGCCTTTACAGACGGGACAGATATCGGCGCTCTTCTCGACAGGAACGGTCTAAGGCCCGCCAGATATCTTATAACCCGAGATGATCTTGTTGTGATGTCTTCAGAAGTGGGAGTTCTTGACCTGGATCCTGCCGAAATAAAATATTCGAGCAGGCTTGAGCCCGGAAAGATATTGTTCATAGATACTGCCAGGCAAAGGGTAGTTAGCGATGATGAGATAAAAAATGAGCTTTCCGCGAAGAAACCTTATGGCGAATGGCTGAATGAAAACCTTGTGGGATTAGAGGATCTGCCTTCGGCCGTGGTCACGTCAAAGAGAACATCTGATGTTTTTAAAATGCTCAGATGTTTCGGATATTCCAGGGAAGATCTTAATGCTATCCTCAAGCCCATGGCCGAGGAGGGCAAGGAACCTGTGGGGTCGATGGGGAATGATTCTCCGCATGCTTTTCTTTCAAAAAGGCCGCAGCTTGTTTTCGATCATTTCAAACAACTTTTCGCGCAGGTGACCAACCCGGCCATAGATCCCATAAGAGAAGACATTGTCATGAGTATGGAAACATTTGCCGGAACAGGAAGTAATATCCTGACGGAAAGTCCGGATCATTGCCGTAAGCTGAGTATCCCGGACCCCATATTGACCAATAGCGGCCTTGACAAAATAAAATATGTTAACACCGAAGGGTTTAAGACTAAGACCGTTCATATGTTCTTTGACCCCGTGCGTGAAGGTGATTTTGTAAAAGCTCTGGAGCGAATATGTTATGAGGGAGCTTATGCCGTTGAGGAGGGATATAACTTTCTTGTGCTGAGCGACAGGGGCGTAAACTCGGAGAAAGCCGTGCTGCCTTCTCTTCTTGCGTTAAGCGCTCTTCACCAGCATCTTGTCTCAATGTCCATACGTACACAGATAAGCATAATTGTGGAAAGCGCCGAACCCAGAGAAGTAAATCACTTTGCTCTTCTTCTGGCTTATGGAGCTGACGCGATCAATCCCTATCTTGCTTATGAAGCCATAGAAGAAATGACCCGGAGCGGTAAGTTATCTTGCGGTAAGGAGAAAGCGGTAGAGAATTATCGTAAGGCGGTGGGGGGAGGTATACTAAAAATACTTTCAAAGATGGGAATATCTACTCTGCGCAGTTACAAGGGCGCGCAGATATTCGAGGCATTAGGGCTCGGGAAAGAGTTGGTGGATGCCTATTTCACAAATACCGTATCCCGTATAGGGGGAGTAGGCCTGGAGGGAATAAGAAAAGACGCGGTCTTACGGCACGAAGCCGCTTTTTCCGGGTTTGCGGACGGAGGCTACACGGCTTTAGATACCGGAGGGATATATCAGTGGAAACGCGACGGTGAGTTCCATTTGTGGAATCCCGAAAGCATAGCTCTTTTGCAGGATTCCGTAAGAAAAGGCAGCTACGATGTATACAAAAAATTTGCCGCTCTCATAGACGATCAGTCTGAAAATCCCACAACTATAAGAAGTCTTTTCAGTTTTGTGGAAAGAAGATCGATACCCATAGAAGAAGTGGAGCCTGTGGAAAATATACTCAGAAGATTTGCCACAGGAGCCATGAGTTACGGATCCATAAGCCGGAACGCCCATGAGACCATAGCTATCGCCATGAACCGCATAAAGGGGAAGTCAAATACAGGAGAAGGGGGAGAGGATCCCGCGAGGTTCGTTCCTCTTCCTAACGGGGATTCCCGGAAAAGCGCGATAAAACAGGTTGCCTCCGGAAGGTTCGGAGTTACGGCTAATTATCTGATAAACGCCGACGAGATACAGATAAAAATATCGCAGGGAGCGAAGCCGGGAGAGGGAGGCCAGCTTCCCGGGCATAAAGTAAGCGCTATTATAGCGAGAACAAGGTATACCACGCAGGGAGTTACGCTTATTTCGCCGCCCCCTCATCACGACATCTATTCCATCGAAGATCTCGCCCAGCTCATATTCGATCTTAAAAGCGTTAATCCAAAGGCCAGGGTGAGTGTAAAACTTGTTTCAGAAGTGGGAGTGGGGACCATAGCGGCAGGCGTGGCAAAAGGGCACGCGGATATGATACTTATATCGGGCGCCGATGGGGGAACGGGCGCTTCGCCGCGTACATCAATACGTCATGCCGGCCTCCCGTGGGAACTTGGCCTTTCCGAAACTCACCAGACCCTTGCGCTTAATAATTTAAGGGACAGGGTGAAACTTCAGACAGACGGCCAGATGAGAACCGGCAGGGACGTGGCCTTGGCCGCCATTCTTGGAGCGGAAGAATTCGGGTTCTGCACGGCGGTTCTTATAACACTTGGCTGTGTGATGCTTAGGCATTGCCATCTCAACAACTGTTCTGTGGGTGTGGCCACGCAGGATGAACTTTTGGAAAAAAGGTTCACGGGCAGGCCGGAATATGTGGTTAATTATATGAATTTTGTAGCAATGCATCTAAGGGAAATAATGGCGTCTCTGGGGGTCAGGAAACTGGACGACATGGTGGGAATGACGGACCTTATCGGGATAAATAAAGGGATCCTGCCGGAAAAAGCGGAAAATACCGATCTTTCCGGAATACTTTACCGCCCTGATGTGACTGTGGACTTTTCAGGCTCCCGCAAAACAGAAGTTGAGAATGATAACAGAAACAGGCTGGATCAAGAGATCATCAGGGTTTCGGAAGACGCGATAGATAGAGGCACTCCCGTGTCCGCGCAGTATCACATACGTAATTATGACAGGGCGGTCGGAGCGCGTTTAAGCGGCCGGGTGTGCGCGGATAGGGGAGAGCAAGGGTTGTCCGAAGATACTATAAAGTGCCGTTTTGACGGATTCGCCGGACAGAGTTTCGGGGCTTTTCTGGCGAGAGGGATAACTTTCGAGCTTGCGGGCATGGCAAACGATTATGTGGGTAAGAGCCTTTCCGGAGGGAAGATCATCATCTTTCCCGGCAAGGGCGCGACATATGTTCCGGAAGATAATGTGATAATCGGGAACACCTGTTTTTACGGGGCTGTGGCGGGAGAGGCGTATATAAGAGGCAGGGCCGGAGAAAGATTCTGCGTGAGGAATTCAGGGCTTTACGCGGTTGTTGAGGGAGTGGGAGACCATGGCTGCGAGTACATGACGGGAGGAAGAGTAGTTGTTCTTGGAAAGACCGGAAGGAATTTCGCGGCCGGGATGTCCGGAGGGATAGCCTACATATACGATAAAGATCACGATTTTTCCGAAAAATGCAACAGAAGCATGGTAGAGATAGAGACCCTTACCGATGAAGACAGGAACCTCGTATCCGAACTTGTGGGAAATCATCATCGAAACACGCTTAGCAAAGTCGCCGAAAGAATACTTGAGAATTTTAGTGAAGAGATAACAAGATTCATCAAAGTTATGCCCATAGAATATAAGAGAGTTCTGGGAGCCAAAGAGATGGAAGAAAAAATGGGTCTCGGGGAGGTGTCGGATGGGTGATGTAAGAGGATTCCTGAAGGTAAGAAGAAAAGAAGCGGCTTACCGGCCCGTCTGCGAAAGGGTGAAAGATTTCGAGGAGGTTGCCGTGCCCACTCCGCCGAAGGATGCGGAGTATCAGGCATCGAGATGCATGGATTGCGGAGTGCCCTTCTGCCACTGGGGATGCCCCATAGGCAACTATATTCCCGAATGGAATGATATGATGTTCAAACAAGACTGGGAAAACGCTTTCAAAATGCTTGCCTCTACGAATAATTTCCCCGAAATAACAGGCCGTATATGCCCGGCCGCGTGCGAACAGGCGTGTGTATTGGGAATAAACGATGAGCCCGTGACGATAAGGGAGAACGAGCTTTCCATAATAGAGAAAGCGTTCGGTTCTGGTATGGTCAAGCCGAATATTCCCGAAAGGCGGACCGGAAAAAAGATAAGCATTATAGGTTCGGGCCCGGCCGGGCTGGCTTGCGCTGACCAACTTAACAGGGCGGGACACAGCGTAACTGTTTACGAAAAAGACGACCGCCCCGGGGGTCTTTTAAGGTACGGGATACCCAATTTTAAGCTGGATAAAAAAATCCTTAATAGACGCATAGACCTTATGGCCGCCGAAGAGGTAAAATTCATTTCCGGTGTTGAGGTGGGAAAAGACATGACGTTGGACGATATCATGCGTAAAAGCGATGCCGTATGCCTTGCTCCGGGCTCAGGCCGCCCCAGGGACATAGATATAGAGGGCCGTGAGCTCGAAGGCATACATTTCGCGATGGATTATCTTACGCAGGGCAACAGGATAGCGGCGGGAGAGGCTATAGACCCGCGGGAAGCCATATCGGCTAAAGGCAAGAAAGTGGTGGTCATAGGCGGAGGCGATACGGGTTCTGACTGTGTGGGTACCGCTAACAGACAGAACGCCGAATGCGTAGTCCAGATAGAACTTATGCCAAAGCCGGGCGAATGCCGCAGTGAGGATCATCCCTGGCCCATGTACCCCACTCTTTTAAAGACATCATCAAGTCATGAAGAGGGCGTTACCCGGGACTGGTCGGTATTTACTAAGAGATTTACGGGTTCGGAAGGGAAAATAGAAAAACTTGAATGTGCCAGGATCGAGTTTTCGCGGGAAGGCAAAGATAAATGCCCGGTCATGAAAGAAGTGAAAAATAGCGGCTTTTGTATAGACGCGGACCTTGTTATAATAGCGGCGGGTTTTTTGTGCCCGATCACGGAAAAACTTTTATCAGGGGTAAGGGTTGACCTTGATAACAGGGGGAATATAAAGACCGATGCCAATATGATGACGGGCGCTGAGAGAGTTTTTTCCGCCGGGGACGGGCGACGCGGACAGTCTTTGGTAGTATGGGCTATTTCCGAGGGCAGGAGATGCGCTCATAGCATAGATAAGTTCTTGATGGGAAAAAGTTTTTTGCCTGTTATGTAAAAAGGCGGGATGTTTTATAAATTTTATCAGAACCCTATTTAAAAGAGCTTTCAGGAGGGAATAAATGGTAAGTACGGGATTTAAGAAACTCGACGATGTTCTAACGGGATTGCGAATAGGGGATAATGTTGTCTGGCAGGTGGACGATATAAAAGAATACATGGAGTACGTTACTGCTTTTGTGACTGAATCACTCGCTGCCGGGAAGAAGGTGGTGTACATGAGGTTTGCCGCGCATCCGCAGCTCGTGAAACCCGCCCCGGGAGTTTCAGTTTATGAACTCGATTCGAACGAAGGGTTCGAAAGTTTTTCCACCGAGGTGAATGCCATAATAACACGGGAAGGAATAGGCGCGCATTATGTTTTTGATAGTCTTTCGGACCTTCTGCCGGCATGGGCTACGGATCTGATGATAGGTAACTTTTTTATGGTGACATGCCCTTACCTTTACGAACTTGACACTATAGCTTATTTTGCGCTGATTCGTAATTACCATTCATATAAGACCATAGCCAGGATACGCGAGACTACCCAGCTTTTGATAGATGTCTACGATTGTAACGGCGAATATTATGTGCATCCGCTAAAGGTGTGGAACAGGTATTCCCCGACCATGTTCCTGCCCCATCTAAAGCAAGGGGATAAGTTCACGCCTATTACCGACAGCGTAGAGGCCACAAAAGCTCTTTGTTACATGAAAAATCCCGTAGCCGAAGGCGGTAAAAGGAATCTTGATTACTGGGACAGGCTTTTCATGAAAGGAGAAGAACTTTTATCTTCTAATGCTCCTATGGCGGAACGCAGGAACATGGTGGAGTTATTTTCGAATGTAATGATCTCAAAAGACCCTAAAATACTGGCCCTTGTAGAAGAGAATTTCTCTCTCGAGGACCTGGTTGAGGTGAAATCCCGTATGATAGGAACGGGTATAATAGGCGGGAAAGCGGTTGGTATGCTTCTTGCCAGAAAACTCTTATCGAAAAACAGGGAATTGAAGTGGGAAGAATGGTCCGAGCCTCACGATTCTTTTTATATAGGTTCGGATGTTTTTTACAGTTACATAGTGCAGAACGGGTGGTGGAAATTAAGGATCGAGCAAAAAACGGAACAAGGTTATTTTGACGCGGCGAAAGTTTTGGGGGAGAAAATGCTTCACGGAAAATTCCCCGAGGAAATAAGAGAACAGTTCCAGAGGATAATGGAGTATTTTGGACAGTCGCCCATTATTGTAAGGTCGTCAAGCTTACTTGAGGACGGTTTCGGCAACGCTTTTGCCGGTAAATACGACAGTTTTTTTCTGTCGAATCAGGGGTCTCCGGAAGAAAGGTTCATTAAATTCATCGAGGCCGTAAGACGGATATATGCCAGTACGATGAGCGAGGACGCTCTGGTTTACAGAAGACAAAGGGGTTTAGATAATCTGGATGAACAAATGGCCCTTCTGGTACAGAGAGTTTCGGGGGCTTATCACGGGAATTATTTTTTCCCGGATATAGCGGGGGTAGGTATTTCTTACAATACCTACGTGTGGAACAAGGACATGTCTCCGGAGGCCGGTATGGTGCGTGTAGTCGCGGGGCTCGGCACAAGAGCGGTTAACAGGGTAGAAGGAGATTACCCCAGAATTGCGGCTCTTGACAGGCCTCTTCTGAGGCCGAATAGCGGGAGAGACGACATCGTGAAATATTCACAGCGTGAAGTGGATGTTATTAATATAAGCAAGAACGAGTTCGAGACCATATCCCTTGAGGAAGCCTCTTCCCAGGATGTAGATTACCTCATGGATGAGGTGGCAATACGAGATCATGAGGGAATGCGGCTTTTATCCGAAAGAGGCATAGAACGAAATGAAGCTCCGTGGGTGATAACTTTCGACAAGTTTTTTTCCGAAGGTGATTTTATCGGCAACATTAAAAAATTGATGAAGACATTGGAAAAAGGCTATAGCTATCCCGTAGACATAGAATTTACGATCAATTTCTCAGATCATGGAAAGTATAGGGTAAATCTGCTGCAATGCAGGCCGCTGCAAACCAGAGGGCTTGGTAAAAAAGTTTCCATTCCTGCAGATATAAAGAAAGAAAATATTATGTTTTCATCCGCCGGCTGTTTTTTAGGTGGAAATGTGTCGCAGAACATATATAGGATCATATATGTGGATCCCGAAAAATATGTAGCTCTCAACGAAAGCGATAAATACGATGTGGCTCGCGCCGTTGGGAAGCTCAACAGAAAAATACAGGACAGGAACAAGACCCCAACTCTTCTTCTTGGGCCCGGAAGGTGGGGTACGTCAACTCCGTCTCTAGGTGTTCCCGTGAGTTTTTCAGAGATAAACAACATGGCCGTTCTGGGAGAGATATCTTTTGCTGGCGGGAACCTTGTTCCGGAACTATCGTTCGGCACTCATTTTTTTCAGGATCTTGTGGAAACAGAGATATTTTATGTGGCGATATTTCCCGAGAGATCTGAAAGTTATTATAATAAAACGTGGACGGGGGAGCTGAAAGATACTTTCTCCGAGGAACTTCCGGATTATTCCAAGTACAGCGGGATCATAAGTGTTTACGATGTAAAAGAGCGCGGGCTAAAAATACTTTCCGACATGATGGCGCAGAAGATGGTGTGTTACAATTCCGTCGGAACAAAATCTTGAACTATGTAATACAGTTGGCGTGCGGGGCGGAGCTTCTCTTATAGAGTGCGGCCGGCTTTAGGATTATCAAATTCTCTTGCCTTATATGTATGTTTTGGTAAAATATGTCTGTTAGGATTGGCTTTTAAAACGGGAAAACAGGGAGGGATAATGAAAAAAAACTTTAAATCGGCAGTACTTCTATTATCTGCTCTTACGTTCCTTTCCGGGTGCGCGTCAACCGGTTCCAAAGAAACAGGCATTTTAAAAAATCGTATGAGCGCCTTAGAAGAAAGACAGGACGCTCTTGAGGCAAGAACAAGGGCTGTTTCAACGGATACAACATATGTTTCTGCTATTGAGAGGCCGGCGCTCACGGCGGCAACCTCGACTTCCCGGAAATCCGCGCCTGAAATGACAAAGCGAGAACTTCAGACAGCTTTAAAGAACGCGGGTTATTATGACGGCGCAATAGACGGCAAGATCGGGCCAAAAACGCGCAAGGCCATAACCGATTTTCAGGCGGCTAATAAGCTGAAAGTTGACGGAATAGTGGGGCTCGAAACACGCTCGGAATTGTCGAGATATCTGAAATAACAAGGGTTGAACCTTTGTGTTGGAAAAGCAATAAAGAGATAGTTTTACATGTTTCCGGCACTTTCGCGGGTCGTTGCGAGGAGCCCTGCACCGGAGCGAAGCGACTGGTACAGGGCGACGCGGCAATATAGAGAAAGATTTTTTCTTGACTCCCGGGTAATAAAGTAAGATAATCGTTCAAGGTCGGAAATGAACAAAGACGTTCATCCTCGCTGTAATACTATGGGAGGGGAACGCCTTTTTTTTTATCTGGATTGATAGATATTAAGGCATTTTTTGGCCGCTGTTTAATCAGCTGAGAATGGCATAGATGATAATAATGAGATCAGTGGACTTAAGGACATAACAAAAAAGTGAGATGCGAAATGCACAGGATAGTATTAAAAAAACAATTAAACTCCGAGATATCACTCGTGGAATTTGAGGCCCGGGACCTTGCTCTGGCCGCTGAGCCGGGTCAATTCGTTATATTGAGGGTCGACGAGAAGGGCGAACGTTTCCCCCTTACGATATATGACTTTGACCGGGCGAAGGGAACGATAACGGTGGTATGCCAGGCAGTCGGCGTAAGTACAAAAAAATTATGCGCTTTGAAAGAGGGAGAAGCCATACTTGATGCGGCTGGTCCGCTGGGACATGCTTCAAATGTAAAGGATATCGGCAAGGTCATCTGTATAGGAGGAGGAGTAGGGACAGCAGAGGCGTATCCTATAGCCCGCGCCATGAAGCGATCAGGCAATGATGTCACGGTAATAATAGGCGCCAGAAATGAGGAACTTGTTATCTGCGAAAAAGAGATCAGAGAGTTTTGCGATAAGGTCCATGTCACTACCGATGACGGGTCTTACGGCAGGAAAGGTTTTGTTACCGATGTGCTTAAAGAACTGATAGAGAAGGAAAAGTATGACCTGGTATTTGCCATAGGCCCGGTTCCCATGATGAAAAAGGTAGCGGAGGTAACCCGCGAGAAAGACATAAAAACCATGGTTTCACTGAACTCTATAATGATAGACGGAACCGGCATGTGCGGCGGATGCAGGCTTAAGTACGGGGGAAAATCAAGCTTTGCGTGTGTGGACGGTCCGGAATTTGACGCGAGTTTAGTGGATTTTGACGATCTTATGAAAAGAGGGGTCCGCTACAAGGACAAAGAAAAAAAAGCGATGGATCATTACGGCGAAAGATGCCGTATCGGCCTTGACAATTAATGTTTACGGAGAAAATGAAAATGACTGAAAAGGTAAAAATGAGAGAACGACCGGCTGGAAAAAGGACAAAAGATTTCGGCGAAGTGCCGTATGGCTATAGCGAAGAAGAAGCCGTGGCAGAAGCTTCAAGATGCCTGGGGTGTAAGACAGCTCCCTGCGTAAGCGGTTGTCCGGCCGAGGTAGACATTCCCGCGTTTATAAGGCTTATAAAGGAAAGAAAGTTTGATGAAGCGATAGCGGTCATAAAAAAGACCAACACTCTTCCTGCGGTCTGCGGAAGGGTATGTCCCCAGGAAGACCAATGCGAAAAGAAATGTGTTCTTGCGAAAACCGGGAACCCCATAGATATAGGGTCTCTTGAAAGATTTGCAGCCGATCATGAAGCCCGAGAGACCGGGGTTTCATCCGAGGGGGCAGCGGCAAATTCCAAAACCAAGGGAGTAAAAGTGGCTGTTATCGGATCAGGACCGGCCGGACTTACGGCGGCGGCTGATCTGGCGGGAATGGGATACAGCGTTACGGTATTCGAGGGTCTGCACGCGCCCGGGGGAGTCCTTACGTACGGTATTCCCGAATTCAGGCTTCCAAAAGAAATAGTAATGCGTGAGGTGGACGACATAAAGGCTCTCGGAGTGGATATAAAGTATAATTACGTCATAGGTAAGATCAAGACCATAGAAGGCCTTAGAAAAGAGGGCTTTAAGGCATTTTTTATCTGTACCGGCGCGGGCCTTCCGAATTTTATGGGTATTGAAGGCGAGAATCTCTCGGGCGTCTATTCGGCCAATGAGTTTTTGACCCGGGTTAATCTCATGAAAGCGTATGATTTTCCAAGATATGATACTCCCGTAAATGTAGGATCCAAGGTGGCGGTCATAGGCGCCGGTAATGTGGCTTTGGATTCGGCCAGATGCGCTCTTCGTCTCGGAGCGGAAAAGGTTTATATAGTATACCGCAGGACCGAACAGGAAATGCCCGCGAGGCTGGATGAAATACATCATGCAAAGGAAGAAGGGATAGAGTTCCATCTTCTTACGACGCCCGTGGAAATAAAAGGCGACGAAAAAGGGGATATAACCGGCATGATCTGCATTAAAAATTCTCTGGGAGAGCCTGACGATAGCGGAAGAAGAAGGCCTGTTCCCATTAAATCTTCGGAATTCGAGATGGATGTCGACACCGTAATAGTAGCTATCGGCAACGGGCCGAACCCTCTTCTTCTTAAGACCGTCGAAGGGTTGGAGTTGAACAAATGGGGAAACATTAAGGCCGATGAGGAAGGCAGAACATCGGTTAAAGATATTTTCGCCGGGGGCGACATAGTGACGGGAGCCGCAACCGTAATAGCGGCCATGGGAGCGGGTAAAAAAGCGGCCCGTGTCATAGACAAGTATCTTTCAGCGGAAGATGCAAAAAACAAGACAGTTTAAAAAACCGGAGGTGTTAGATGAGTTATGTGAAGAGTGTTTTAGATGAAGTGGCAAAGAGGAATCCCGGAGAACCTGAATTTCTCCAAGCGGTCAAAGAGGTACTGGATTCTCTTGAAGTAGTTGTGGAAAAACGAAAAGTATACAAGGATGCGAGAATACTTGAGAGAATAGTTGAGCCGGAAAGACAGATAATTTTCCGCGTTCCATGGCAGGACGATGCCGGAAATTTCCATGTTAACCGAGGCATAAGGATAGAGTACAACAGCGCTCTCGGCCCTTACAAAGGGGGGTTACGGTTTCATCCCACAGTAAACCTGAGCATACTTAAGTTTTTGGGTTTCGAGCAGATATTCAAGAACTCTCTTACTACTTTGCCTATGGGAGGCGGAAAAGGCGGATCGGATTTCGATCCTAAAGGAAAGTCAGACGGTGAGGTGATGAGGTTCTGCCAGTCTTTCATGCTGGAGCTCCAAAGGCATATAGGTCCGGATACCGATGTTCCCGCCGGAGACATAGGCGTTGGCGGACGTGAAATTGGTTATATGTTCGGGCAGTACAGGCGCATACGCAACGAGTTTACCGGGGTTCTTACAGGTAAGGGGCTTAAGTGGGGAGGGTCTCTTATAAGGCCGGAAGCTACGGGATACGGCGCTGTGTATTTTGCCGAAGAAATGCTTAAGACACGCGGCGAGACCTTTAAGGGGAAAACAGTGTTGGTATCAGGTTCGGGTAATGTGGCCCAGTATACTGTGCAGAAAGTGAACCAGCTTGGGGGCAAGGTTGTTTCCCTGTCCGATTCGGCCGGAACGATCTATGACAAAGACGGCATAAACAGCGAAAAGCTGGCGTTTGTCATGGAACTTAAGAATGTCAAAAGAGGGCGTATTAAAGAATATGCCGATAAATTCAAATGTGACTATAAATCCGGAGAGACGCCCTGGTCCATTAAATGCGATTGCGCTTTTCCGAGCGCTACACAGAATGAAATAAACGCGAAAGATGCCGCCGAACTCGTGAAGAACGGCTGCTCGCTTATAAGCGAGGGAGCCAACATGCCTTCAACGCCCGAGGCTGTAGATATCTTCCTGGAGAAGAAAATACTTTACGGGCCCGGCAAGGCGGCTAATGCCGGCGGGGTGGCTACTTCGGGGCTTGAAATGTCCCAGAATTCCCAACGGCTTTCGTGGTCAAGAGAAGAAGTGGATAAAAAGCTTAACCAGATAATGGTGGCTATACACAAACAGTGCACTGACGCGGCCAAGGAATACGGACAGCCGGGGAATTACGTTGTGGGAGCCAATATAGCCGGCTTCGTAAAAGTAGCCGACGCCATGCTGGATCAGGGGCTTATATAGTCTGACCGTACAATAGACGAGTAACCGGCGCGAATACCGATACAATGGTTTTGAAAACATGCGGTATTCGCGCCGGGTTTCATGAAATAAGTTTAGCTTTGTATTTACACATCCCGATTGACAGGCTGCTTGCCATGTGGTGTAATGTAAACGTACATCCGGGGAGGGCGTAGGACGCTCTGAGAGTTCCGCCGGCAAGCGGATTACCCGTATGACCTGAACTGTCCCGATGTTCCGGGGCAGGCCGAGACGACTGTAAGTACGTTTCGGACTGGGTAATGCCAGCGTAGGGAGAGTGGGAAAAACTTTTAAAACCTCATGCGCTTGCATGAGGTTTTTTGTTGGAACGGCGGACGCGGGGACAAGATCTCAACATTCGCCTTGGGAACGTTAAGATCTTGTCCTGAAGATGCGGGTGAAGCAAGAAATATGTAATATCCGCGTATGAGGTGTGAGTTGAAGAGGAAAGTATTTAAAGAAAATAGTCTGTATCTTGTTACGGGAGAGGAGTGTTCGGCAGGGAGGACGACTTTGGAGGTTGTCGGGGCGGCTATACGCGGCGGGGTCGACGTTGTTCAGATGAGGGAGAAGCATCTTTCGCCGAAAGAACTAAGGGAACTTGGTACGCGTCTTTCTGAGTTATGCGCGAAGAACGATGTTATGTTCATAGTAAATGACGATCCCTGTATAGCGAAAGAAGTGGGCGCGGATGGCGTGCATCTGGGGCAGGAAGATATTAAGAACTGGAGCCTGTCCTCGGCGCGGGAATTTGTTGGGCAGGACGGTATTATAGGCATTTCCACGCATTCTGTAGAGGAAGCCGCCGCCGCGTCTTCGGGCGACTCGGATTATATAGCTTTCGGGCCGGTGTTTCCCACAAAGACAAAAGATTATTTCATAGGTACGCGCGGTATTCCCGAGGTATTACGCATAAGCAGTAAGCCGGTTGTCTTTATCGGAGGCATATGTTCGGACAATATTGACGAGCTTTTTTCTCTGGGCGCCCGGAATATAGCCATGATAAGGCACATAACAGCCGCACCCGACATTGAATCAAGAGTAAGAGGGATAAAGCAGCGAATGATCTTGTCGGGCGGGACGAAAGCGCGGGCAAATGTGAGTATAAACGGAAAAACCGAGATCCTCGAGGGAAGGATAAGCATAGAAAAATTTATCGGAATAAAAGGGCTTATCCCAGAGCATGTAGTTATTGAACATAACAGCGCGATAGTCCCGAGAGAAAAATGGAATGAAGTTTTTTTGTCAGGCGGGGATAATGTTGAAATAGTCAGTTTTGTAGGCGGAGGTTAAAGTGGAAGATATTCTTGAAATAGGCGGCGCCAGGCTTGAAAGCAGGTTCTTTCTTGGTACGGGAAAATTCCCGAGAAAGTCAATGGTACGCGAGGTCATAGACCGGTCCGGCGCCCAGGTAGTGACCGTGGCTTTGCGGAGAGTTGACATCGGGTCCGAGGATGAGAACATATTGGACTATATACCCGAAAACCGCGTGATAATGGCTAATACTTCAGGTGCAAGAACAGCTGAAGAGGCCATAAGGATAGCGCGTCTTGCCAGGGCTTCAGGATGCGGCAACTGGATAAAGATAGAGGTCATCCCGGATAACAAATACCTGCTTCCAGATAATTCCGAAACTCTTAAGGCCACAGAAGCGCTTGTGAAAGAAGGATTCACGGTACTGCCGTACATGAACCCTGACCTTATTTATGCTGTTAAAATGGCCAAAGCCGGAGCCGCGGCGGTCATGCCTTTAGGGGCTCTTATCGGAAGTAACAGGGGGTTCAGGACGCAGGAAATAGTAAGAGTGATGATAAAGGAACTGGAAGTCCCCGTGATAGTAGATGCCGGAATAGGGCGGCCATCCGACGCGGCAAAATGCATGGAACTTGGAGCCGGCGCGGTTCTTGTGAATACGGCGCTTGTAACATCGCAAGATCCGGTAGTTATGGCCGAAGCTTTCGCTCTGGCAGTAAGAGCAGGGAGGCTTTCATATCTTTCAGGACGGCCTGAAGCGGTGTATACGGCCTCCGCGTCCTCTCCGTTCACGGGCCTTCTCAGAAAAATAGCCAATGAAGAAAAGTGAAACCTTTTATCAGTTCTTAGCAAAGCATAAGCATAGTTTTTTCGCTCCGCCGCGAGAGGGAGACTTTGACGGGGCCGCGGTTTCCGCCGTTATGTCGGAAGACATTGATCTCGGGGGATTTTGGGCTCTCGTCAATTCCACCTCAGATGATGTTGTGGAAAAAGCGGCTTTAAGGGCACATGAACTTACCATACGGAATTTCGGCAGAGTTATCCATTTATATACCCCTATGTATCTTTCAAATTTCTGTGATAATGAATGTGTATATTGCGGGTTCAAAAAAGGTAATACTATCCAAAGAAAAACTCTCACTATGGATGAAGTGAGGCGTGAGTCTGAATACATATATTCCAAGGGATTCAGAAACATACTGATATTGACTGGCGGGGCAAGAGGCGCGGCTCCCATAGATTACATAAAGTCCTGTGTGAAGATCCTCAGGGAGAGGTTCAGCTCTATTTCTATTGAGGTATACGAGCTTACTACGGACGAGTATCGCGAACTTATAGACGAAGGGGTCGATGGGCTTGTTATATATCAGGAGGTTTATGATGAGGATATATACCGGAAGGTCCATCTTTCGGGAGCCAAGCAGAATTATGAGTTCAGGCTATCCGCTCCCGAAAGAGCTCTTTCCGCGGGAATGCGGACAGTCAGCATAGGGGCATTGCTTGGTTTGGGAGAGTGGAAAAGCGAGGGTTTTTTTACGGCCCTTCATGCTTCTTATCTTGAGAAAATGTTCCCTTCCGCGGAAATAAGTATTTCAGTTCCCAGGATAAGACCGCAGGTTTCTTCCTTTAAACCGTATTCGGAAGTGTCAGACAAAGATCTTGTAAGGATAGTAACATCTTTAAGGGTATTCCTGCCCAGGGTAGGGATAACGCTTTCTACGCGTGAGAGGGCGTATCTCAGGGATATTCTTCTTTCTGTAGGCGTAACGCGAATGTCCGCCGGATCGACTACGTGCGTGGGAGGGCATACGGTTAAAAAAGAGGAATGCCGGGCGGAACAATTTGAGATATCGGACATAAGAGACCTTAATGAGATAAAGGACATGCTTAGAAATAAGGGGTATCAGCCCGTTCTCAAGGATTGGACATAGTTCTCGGTAATAAAATCGGAGTAATATGAATTTATTCGAGATGGAACTGGAAATAAAATTCGGCAAGACATATCTTGAGAAACTTTGCGGTGTAAAGGTCGGTATCGCCGGCGCCGGTGGATTGGGGTCTAACTGCGCCGCGAATCTTGTAAGATGCGGTTTTAAGAGATTTGTAATAGCGGATTTCGATGTCGTGGAGTTCTCAAATATGAACAGGCAGTTCTATTTTTATGATCAGGCCGGCCAAAAAAAAGTGGAAGCGCTTAAAACCAACCTTCTTAAGATAAATCCTGATCTTGAAATAGATGTTCTGCATACATTAATCACCGGCGAAAATGTCCGAGAGATATTTTTGGAATGTGAAGTGGTGGTAGAGGCTTTTGATAAAGCGGGATCTAAAAAAATGATAGTCGAGGCCTTCATGGGACGGGAAAAATTTGTTGTTTCGGCATCGGGCCTTGGCGGGATAGGCAGGACCGACGAGATAAGGAGCCGGAGGGTGGGGAATAACCTGGTTATTGTAGGGGACCTTGTTTCGGATTCCGCGAACAGTCTTCCGGTATCTCCCAGAGTGAACATCGCCGCCGCGAAACAGGCGGATGCGGTGCTCGAATACGTTCTTGCCCGGCCCGATGCGAAGGCCTGAAAGTGACAGGGGAGTTTATTTATGAAAGCCATATGTTCCTTTTCCGGAGGGCTCGACAGCATGCTCGCAGCGAAGATCATCCTTAATGAAGGCATTGAAGTGGAGGGGGTATACTTCAGGACCGGGTTCGGAGGATGCGGAGAAAAGGAAAGCGCTCTTCCAGTAAAGAAAAGGGCGGAAAGTATAGGCATTAAACTTACCGTGGCGGATGTCGGGCAGGACCTTCTTAAAATAATCAGATCTCCCCGTTTCGGGTTCGGCAGGAACATGAACCCCTGCATGGACTGCCATGCTTTATTTTTTAAAAAGTGCGCGGAATATATGAAAAAGCTCGGCGGGTCCTTTGTAATTACGGGCGAGGTACTGGGAGAAAGGCCGATGTCTCAGCGTAAACGGGCCATGCGTGAAATAGATGAGTTCACGGGGCTCGGAGGGCTTGTCTTAAGGCCTCTTTCCGCGAAGCTTCTGGAAGAGACCGTTCCCGAAAAAAAGAAATGGGTAAAAAGAGAAAAACTTTTCGGGATAAGCGGCCGGTCCCGTAAGCCCCAGAGGATGCTTGCCGAAAAGCTTGGGATAGGATCCTATCCCAATTCCGCCGGTGGATGCCTGCTTACTCAAAAAGATTTCTCCAGAAAGCTTAAGGACCTTATGGAGAATAAAACCAAAATAACGGTCGGGGATATATCCGCGTTAAGATCGGGGCGTCATTTCAGGCTGTCCGGCGGAGCCAAGTTCGTCGCGGGCCGTGACAAAAAAGAGAATTCAAACATCCTTGAAAACGCCTCTAAAGGCGACGTGTGTTTTATGACCGTTGATATCCCCGGACCCGCCGGTGTCCTTTCGGGCAAGGCGGGGAAAAGCGATAAGAAAGCGGCGGCGGATATAATCGCGGCATATAGTGACGCATACGAAGGCGATATAGTAAAAATGCGGGAAAGAAAAGGGGGTCGCGGAGCCTGGCGGGAGTTACATGTCGAAGCCGGTCCGAAAAGAAAAGTCAGGCAGTTCCTGGTTTGAGGGGGGGGGAATAAGTACTTACTCCCAGCAGGAGGGCTTGTGTATTTTTTCGCTGGTTTTACCCTGGATTTTGCAGAGGCAAAATCCACCCGAAGGGCCGTGAAACGGGGGATCCCAAAATTTTTCAAAATTTTGGGGAACATACCTCTGGCATCGGACGGGGACACAAAAGTTGGCTCTAAGGCAGTTGATATATGCGGACGAGCGAGCGGGCATGGTCCCCTATGGCACGGGCCATAGGGGGAGCGAGCGAGTCCGTCGAGCGCAAGCGTCCCTCGCAGGGAATATCGGACCCTTGCGCTCAGGGGTGCTTTTTGTGTGGATAAAGTCTTTATTTTTGGAAGTCATTAAGCTATTTGTTGTTGGAGAGGAATAGATCAAAGATGGATATTGAGCGTATTTTTGACAAAATAGACAAAGATTCCGGGCTTACGGCCGGCGAGGTGGAGTTTCTGCTTACGGCCGACGGAGATGAAGTTGAAGCGCTTTACGGTAAAGCCGACAGTGTGCGGCGGGATAACATGGGAGATGATGTATATCTCAGAGGAATAGTGGAGTTCTCTAATTTCTGCGTTAAAAATTGTTTCTATTGCGGGATATATTCCTCTAATAAGAAGGTTAAGAGATATCGCATTCCGGATGAAGAGATACTGGATGTCTGCCGTGAGATGGAAAAAAGAGGCCAGACCACGGTTGTTCTGCAGTCGGGAGAAGACCCCTTCTACACGAAAGAAAAAATGGGAAAACTGATACGGACTATAAAAAGTGAAACAACTCTTGCCGTTACGCTGTCCGTGGGAGAAAGGGACAGAGAAACGTACGGTTACTGGAAAGATAGCGGTATGGATAGATACCTTTTACGGTTCGAGACATCGGACGAGACATTGTTCAAGGCCTGTCACCCCGATGCCGATCTTGCCGGGAGGTTAACATGTCTCAAAGATCTCAAAGAACTTGGAGTTCAGACAGGTTCGGGTTTTCTTATAGGCCTGCCTGATGCGACCATCGCGCAGCTTGCCCGCGATATCCTTTTTTGCACGGAACTTGAGCTCGACATGATCGGCGTCGGGCCATTCATCCCTCATGGGGATACAAGATTTAATTCTCTTCACAACACTTTCGGTAAAGATATATTTTTCAAGACGGTCGCGATACTGCGGCTTTTGAATAAAACGGCTCATATTCCGGCGACAACGGCTTTTGACGCAGTGGATCCCGAAGGAAGGAACCTTCTTCTTTTAAGGGGATGTAATGTTTTTATGCCGAACTCAACACCGGTAAAATACAGGGAACATTACCTGCTTTATCCGGGTAAACCTTGTGTCGACGAGAGCGCCGAAGACTGTTCCGCCTGTGTTCTTGGAAGGATATCCGCGCTCGGTAGAAAGATAGGCAAAGGCCCGGGCCATTCGATCCGCGCCGGTCACAGTTCGTCTCTCGAATAGACAGGGTACTTAATATTCCAGGTGCCGCTATTCGCCGCAAGGACCTGGGCTTCCCTGCGAAACGACACGATGGGTCTGATATGTCCCTTCCGGGGACGTTCGCCCGGCTCCAGCGGCCGGGCTCACTCCACGTTGAGCTGTTTTACCCCTCGCTCTTTCTCTGTAAGCTTGCTAAAGGTTCGCTCGGGGACCGATCTAAAACAAGCTCACCGAGGCCCCGTCCGGGACATATCAGCCCCATCGTTCGCCGCAAGGGCCTGGGATTCCCGGAGAGGGCGTTGGACGAGCGAGCGGGCATGGTCCACGCTGTGTCCTGAGCGAAACCGAGCGAAGGGAGGGCACGGGCCCTCGTGGGAGCGAGCGAGTCCGTCGAGCGCAGATTTTCTCGCTGGGAAAATCAAGCGTCCCTCGCAGGGAAGCCCAGGTCCTTGCGGCGGGGTGGGTTACAAAAATTTGTTCGTAGGGATGTTTGTGTTATAATGTTTTTAGGGGAAAGTGAATTTTAGGGTCACTGTTCCGGAAATGAAAGGTCGTTAGAATATGGAAAAGAAGAACATATATATGGATTACAATGCCACAACCCCTCTTCATCCCGAGGTGAAGAAGGCAATGGCGGAAGCTATGGATGTGTACGGCAACCCGTCGAGTCTTCACTGGTTCGGGAGGAAGGCCAAGGGGATGATAGAATCGGCTCGCAGAAAGGTGGCCGACCTTATAGGCGCATCGCATGATGAGATAATTTTTGTAGGAAGCGGTTCCGAAGCGAACAATACGGTGCTTTCCATCTTTTCCTGCCATCCTAAAGGATGTGACGGATGCAGGCAGGGCCGTAATGAGATAGTTACTACGTCCATAGAACACCCATGCATAATGGAAACGTCTAAATGTTTGGAGATAAAGGGCACTCCCGTTAAATATCTCAGGGTAGACTCGTACGGTAAAGTTGATATGAACGATCTTGCCGGTTCCATAGGCAACAGGACGGGCCTTGTTTCCGTGATGATGGCCAACAATGAAATAGGCACTTTGCAGGATATAAAGGCAATAGCCGAAGTGGCGCATGACAGGGGAGCGCTTTTTCATACGGATGCTGTCCAGGCCGTAGGTAAGATACCCGTTAATGTAAAGGAACTTGACGTGGATTTTCTGACCATATCAGCGCATAAGATATACGGCCCTAAGGGGGTCGGAGCGCTTTATGTAAGAAAAGGGGTTCCTTTCTGCCCGATGATCCGCGGCGGGCATCAAGAAATGGGAAGAAGAGCGGGAACAGAGAACACACTGGGAATACTGGGCCTTGGCGCGGCTTCCGATCTGAGAATAAGGGAGATGGCCGAAGAGGAGAAACGGCTTTTAAAACTGAAAGCCATAATAAGGAAAGGGATAGAAAATAATGTGCCGGATGTTGTTTTCAATGGTCACCCGGAAGACTGTCTTCCGGGTACTTTAAATGTTTCTTTTGTGGGAGCGGAAGGCGAGTCGGTGCTTCTGGCTCTGGATCTTGAGGGGATATCCGTTTCTACCGGGTCGGCTTGCGCGTCCGGAGCGCTTGATCCGTCGCATGTCCTTCTGGCAACGGGGCTTGATGTGGCGCTTGCGCATGACTCTATAAGGGTCAGCCTCGGCAGGGAAAATACAGAGGAAGATGCTGAAAAGTTCGTGGGCACTATTGCTTCTTGTGTGGGAAGAATAAGGGACATTTCGACAGCGTACGGAAAAAAAGGTCAAAATAAGCTGGAAACTTAAAGGGAAGGGCGAGTTCTATGGACTGGGCTTATACGGAAAAAGTGAAAGATCATTTTATGAACCCGAGGAACATACTTGGGGACGAAAACCCCGACGGATATGACGGAAAAGGGATGGTAGGGAATATTAAATGCGGAGATCAAATGCTCATGGTAATAAAGGTAGATCCGGCGGAGGGAACGATCTCGGAGTGCAAATGGAAAACATACGGATGCGCCAGCGCGATAGCGTCTACATCTGTACTTTCCGAAATGGTAATAGGAATGAAGCTCGAGGATGCCTATCACATATCGCCCAAAGAGATAACTTCTGAGCTTGGAGAACTTCCCGAGCATAAGATACACTGTTCGGTCCTGGGTGATAAAGCCCTCAGAGAAGCCATAAACGATTATTACAGAAGAAGCGGAAAAAGTGAAAAGATAGAAGAAGAAAAAGCGCGGATAATATGCCAGTGTATGAGTGTTACAGATCATGAAATAGAAGAAGCGGTCCTGGAAGGAGCCCGGACATATCTGGAACTTCAGGAGCATACAAAGCTTGGTACCGTGTGCGGGCAGTGCAAGGAAGAAGCGCAAAAACTTTTGGCTGAGTATTCGCAAAAGCATTTCGGTAAACAGGGAGATATCTGAGAATGAAAATACAGCTCTTTACGGTATGGCTTCTTCCGTTAATAGTTCTTGGAGGAATGTTCTTTCCGCCTCTCGGATACCTGGTATTTTTCATGATGCTTTTTTTTCTGCCGTTCTCTTATTTCAGGGGCAGGCAATGGTGCGGAAAGATCTGTCCGAGAGGAGCTTTCCTTGACATTTTATTATCCCGGTTAAGCGGAAAAGCTAAAGTGCCAGGCTTCATGCATAAGAACTGGTTCAAGTTAACCGTGTTTTGTTCGTTCATGATATTCTTCATCTCCCAATTTGTAGTTTCCGAGAAAAATTTTAATTCTTTTGGATTTGTTTTTGTAAGGATGTGCCTTCTTTCCACTCTTGTTGCTGTTACCCTTGGAATCCCTTTTCACCAGAGGACCTGGTGCGTTTTTTGCCCTATGGGATTTCTGCAGTCAAAGATAAGGGCGCTTAATAAAAGGAAGTGATCATTGTTCTGATAACAAAAGAACTTGACAAATGAGATAGAAATGGTATCATTATAGAAAGTCAGGTGGAAAATACAAAAAAGGAACGACAACCAGAAGGAGGCGGTATGAATATTGTTGTAAGATATATGCTGCGTCCGGTGGCCCATTGTAAAGAAGGCTGCTGTACGTGGTCCCGGGCAAGACGGTAAACTGCCTGTCGCCAAAGTACCGCCGGGGCGGCGGGAAAGAGCCCCGGCGGTACTTTTGGAGCAACGGATACCGGAAAAGATGAAGATAATACTTAGTGGATGATTTTTAGAGTTCTGCAGAATGGACTTTTATAACGTTTTTACGAGGAATGAACGAAGTGAGTGACGAAGCCCTTCGTATCGTGATAAATGCTATGGCTCAGGATTTAGGCAGAGTTAGTAAATAGCCGAAGCAATTTCAATAAAGATGACAAGTTATAAGATTGCTTCGGGCGCTTCGCTCCCTCGCAACGACGTAAAAACGATATTTCGCAGAACCCAGGATGGTTTTAAAAAAGGAGAAGAATAATGGATAAATATGTTTGCCTGGTGTGCGGTTATATTTATGATCCCGCCCAAAACGACGGAGTTTCCTTCCAGGATCTTCCGGAAAACTGGGTTTGTCCGGAGTGCGGTGTTGGGAAAGACCAGTTTGAAAAAGCATGAAGACGCGTGAAAGCAAAAAGGGGAGATGGATATGATAGATAAGAAGATGGTGAAGGGGATAACAAGACAGATAAACAGAGAAATATATTCGGGATATTTTTATCTCGCTATGGCTTCTTATGCCCAGGACGCGGGGCTTGCAGGTGTAGCCAATTGGTTCAATATACAGCTTCAGGAAGAGCTTGGACACGCGAGAAAGTTGTACGCCTATCTTCAGCAGCGGAACGTGAGGGTCATGCTGGAAGGTATAGAGAGCCCTCCTCAGGATTTCTCTTCAATTACGGATCTTTTCAAGCAAACGCTTGAGCATGAGAAAAAAGTTACGGCCATGATAACCGATCTTATAAATATGGCCATAGAACAAAAGGACAGGGCTACGGAGATAATGCTGCAGTGGTTCGTTACAGAACAGGTAGAAGAAGAAGCCAGCGTTCAGGAGATACTTCAAAAACTGAAAGTTTTCGGGGAAAAGGGAGATGCTCTTCTTATGATAGACAGGGAACTTGCCGGAAGAACTTCTTCATCTTCGGCGTAGGAATAGCGTATAAGGGAGCGCAAAATGAGACAGGTAAAGTTAAAGGAAGACATATACTGGGTAGGGGGTATAGACTGGGATCTCAGGAATTTTCATGGGTATTCAACTGAAAGAGGGTCTACATACAACTCGTATCTCATTATTGACGAAAAAAAAGTTCTTGTAGATACCGTGAAAAGCCATTTTTTCGCGGAGATGGCGGAGAGAGCGGGAAAGATAGCGGACCTTTCGGAAATAGATTATGTTGTTTCAAGCCACACAGAGATGGACCATTCCGGGAGCCTTCCCGAGATAATGAAGCTTTGTCCCGGTGCTACGATCATAACTTCGCCTAACGGAGAGAAAGCGCTCAAAAAACATTACCGCCACAGTTGGAAAACTAAGGTCGTTAATACCGGAGACAAGGTAAACATAGGGAAGAGAGACCTTCAGTTCATTCTTATGCCTATGGTACATTGGCCCGATTCGATGGCGACTTATATTGAGAAAGACAAACTTCTTTTCCCCAACGACGCTTTTGGACAGCACATCGCGTCTACGGAAAGATTCGATTCGGAAATGGAATGGGATGTTATAAGGAGTGAGGCGGCGAAGTATTATGCGAATATTGTAATGCCTTACGGGGCTCAGGTAACTAAGGCCCTGGATGCTGTGTCAAAGCTTGATGTCGATACGATAGCTCCAAGCCATGGAATAATATGGCGGGAGCATATAGGTAAAATAATAGAGCTGTACAGGGAATGGTCTGCAAATATAACACAGAAAAAAGCGGTTATAGTTTACGATACAATGTGGCATTCCACAGAGAAGATCGCCGGGGCCGTGTTCCGAGCTTTTGATGAGAGCGGCATAAAAGCGATTCCCATGAATCTCGCTTCAAATCATATATCGGATATTATCACGGAAATACTTACGGCAAGATATATATGCGTAGGGTCTTCTACTCTGAATAACGGTCTATTGCCGCAGGCCGCGGCTTTTTTAACTTACATGAAGGGACTCGCGCCGAAGAACAGGAAGGCTCTTGCTTTCGGATCTTACGGCTGGGGAGGGCAGAGTATCGATCAGATAGACGAGGTACTTAAATCCTGCGGGTTTGAGACATTTGAAAAAATAAAGATACAATGGGTGCCGTCCGGGGAAGAACTTGCAGATATAAAACAGCGTGTAACTTCGTATATATAGAGTTCTGCGAAATGAATTTTTATACCGTCTTTGCGAGGAACGAACGAAGTGAGTGACGAAGCCCTTCGTATCGTGATAAAGGCTATGACTCAGGATTCCGCCAGACGTAATAAAAGGGCGGAGCAATCTTAAAATATATAATAAGTTATGAGGTTGCTTCGGTCGCTTCGCTCCCTCGCAATGACGTGGAATCGCTCTTTCGCAGAACCCTACGTATATCAAAAAAGGAGGGGAATTATGACTAAATTAAGACAGCTTTACAGATGCAATGTATGCGGGAATGTGGTAGAGGTGCTTAACGAAGGGGCGCCTGATCTTCATTGCTGCGGAGAGGCTATGAAGGAACTTGAGGCCAGAACCCGGGATGAGGGGCTCGAAAAGCATGTGCCGGTCGTGGAAGAGAAGGGAAACGGAATAATCGTCAAGGTCGGAAGCGTAGCGCACCCTATGGAAGAAAAACACTATATAAAATTTATAGAGGTAATGACGAAAGATAAGGTAATGAAGGCCGAACTCAAGCCGGGAGATAGCCCCGAAGCGGAATTCCCGGTAGGAAAACAGGATCTCACTGGTGTTAGAGAGTTCTGTAATATTCATATGCTCTGGAAAGCGTAGACAGGGCAAGTTATTAACAGCGAGAAGATCACAAAAAACACAGGATCAAACCGAAAGGAGAAGAGATGGCAAGTTTAAAAGGAACAAGGACAGAAAAGAACCTTCTTGCGGCTTTCGCGGGAGAATCTCAGGCGAGGAACAGGTATACGTATTTTGCCGGAGTGGCCAAAAAGGCGGGGTATGAACAAATAGCCGCGGTATTTCTTGAGACCGCCGATAACGAAAAAGAACATGCCAAAATGTTCTTCAAACATCTTGAGGGAGGAGAAGTTGAGATAACCGCGAGCTATCCGGCGGGTAAAATCGGCGATACCTCAGAAAATCTTCTCGCGGCGGCCGACGGTGAAAAAATGGAATGGACTTCCATCTATAAGGATTTTGAAGCCGTTGCCAAAGAGGAAGGATTTGACAACGTGGCCGAGACCTTCCATGAAATAGCCGAAGTAGAAGAGGAACATGAAAAGAGGTACAGGACTCTTCTAAAGAACCTGAAAGAGGGGAAAGTATTTGTAAGAGACAATGACGTTAAATGGCATTGCCGCAATTGCGGTTATGTGCATGAGGGCAAGGAGGCTCCTAAGGTGTGCCCGGCATGCAAGCACCCGCAGGCGCATTACGAAATACTCGCTGAAAACTATTGATAGTCGATATGGTATCGTAAAGTTTTGAGGAAGGTGAATATGGCAAAAATATTTTCGGCATGTGAAATAATAGAAATGGGGATACAGATAGAAAAGAACGGCAAGAGGTTTTACGAAAAACTGGCGGAACTGGCCGAAGATGAGCATGCGGAAAAGGCATTACGGTCTCTGGCAGCCGCGGAGGAAGATCATGTAAAAGTTTTCAGGGATATTTTTAAAGCTTCATGCGCTTATGATCCCGAAGGGGCGTATCCGGAAGAATATTTCTCTTACATGAGAAGCCTTGCGTCGCAATACGTATTCACAAAAGAAGGGGAGGGAGAAAAGGCCGCTTCGCTTCTTAAAACGTACAGCCAGGGTATTTTCCTGGGGATATCTTTTGAAAAGGATTCGATACTTTTCTACGAGGAAATGAAAAAATTCGTTCCTGCATCAGAAAGGGAAAAGATAGATATTCTCATAGAGAATGAAAAGGAGCATCTAAATGTTCTTGTAAGAATGAAGGAGGATCAAAAATGAAAAATGTGAAGGTATATTCCACGCCCACCTGCCCCTATTGTATAAAGGTAAAAAGGTTTCTTGAAGAATCCGGGGTGGAGTATGAGGAAAAGGACGTGGCTTCCGATAAGGATGCAGCGGATGAAGCCGTTAAAAAATCCGGGCAGATGGGGGTTCCGGTTATCGATATCGAAGGCGAGATAATTGTGGGTTTTGATAAAGATGCCATCACCTCGGCCTTAGGGCTATAAAAGCTATAGCGGGGGAACGATTAAGTGGACAAGCTTTATGATCTCATAATAGTGGGCGCGGGGCCGGCGGGGATAACGGCAAGTGTTTATGCCGCCAGAAAGAGAATGGCCTTGAAGGTGCTTACAGAGGACATAGGCGGCCAGACTGTGTGGAGCGGGGACATAGAGAATTATACCGGATACCAGTTCATAAGCGGTGTGGATCTCGCTGGGAAGTTCGAAGAACATATTAAACAGTATTCCATAGAAGTGGGAGAGGAAGAGCCGGTAGTAGCCATAAAGAAGAAAGGTACGAAGATACATACTTTTACGGACAAGGGTGAGTATGTCTCGAAAACATTGATAGTAGCTTCCGGGAAAAGGTCTAAGGAGCTGAATGTACCGGGAGAAAAAGAGTTCAGACAGAGGGGCCTTGCGTATTGCGCCACATGCGACGGCCCTCTTTTTTCAGATAAAGATGTAGCTGTTATAGGAGGCGGTAATTCGGCTCTTGAGTCGGCAATACAGCTCTCGCGCATAGCTAAGACCGTGCACATAATAAATATAGCTCCCAAGCTTACAGGGGATGCCATAATGGTAGAAAAACTGGAAAAAGACCCTAAAGTGTCTATAATGAACGAAAGCAGGGTAACGGCCGTAAAAGGCGACAAGTTCGTGTCCGGCATCGATATAGAGAGTTCCGGAGAAAGTCAGGTTTTACGGGTTCAAGGGGTTTTTGTGGAAATCGGCCTTTCCCCTAACACGAAGTTTGAAAGCGAGATCGAGCTGAATGATCTGGGAGAAATAAAGGTAAATAACCGCAACGAGACCAATATTCCCGGGGTGTTCGCGTCGGGCGATGTTACCGACGTTCCGGAGAAACAGATAATAATTGCCGCCGGGGAAGGGGCAAAAGCCGCTTTAAGCGCGTTTAACTACATATCGAGGGCCGTAGAATGGTCCTGACCGCGGCTAAAAATGAAAAGATCTTCTATGTGTCCGGGATAAAAAATCTTGTCAGGGAATATGCTGAACGAGGGCCGGCCATAAGGAAAAGATTACGTGATTTTGTAAAGGTATGGGACCTGCCAGATGAAAAGATCTTTTCGGAACTGTGTTTTTGCATATGTACCCCGCAGTCTAAAGCCGTGTATTGCGACAAGGCCGTTAAGGGCCTCGAAAAAAGCGGCCAGCTTTTTACAGGCGGTATCGAAGAAATACGGAACGGCCTTACTGCTGTGCGGTTCCCCAACAACAAAGCGCGTTACATATTTTCTGCCAGAGAATCTTTTTCCGTATCCGGACGCGTTGAGATAAAGAAAACGATAAATACCGCTGATATTCCCGGGACACGGGATGATCTTGTAAGGAAAGTAAAAGGTATAGGATATAAAGAGGCAAGTCACTTTCTTCGGAATATCGGTCATGGCGGGGATCTTGCTATTCTTGATGTTCACATAATAAAGAACATGGTACGCTACGGACTTCTTGATAGAACGCCTTCATGTATATCAAAGTCCTGTTATCTGGAAATGGAAGAGAGCCTGAAAAGGTTTTCCGTGAAAGTCGGGATACCCATGGGTGAGCTTGATATACTTTTCTGGTCCATAGAGACCGGAGTGATATTCAAGTAAGCGGGGAGAAAAAAGTGGGGATTATAACCGGAATCTTTGAAGCTTCATATGATCTTTTCAGAAGGATGGCGCCGTTCCTTCTCTTCGGGTATTTTTTTGCCGGCATGCTGCATGTTTTTCTGAAAAAAGGCGCGATTTTCTCGCATTTGGGGAAGAATGATCTAAAGTCCGTTATTAAGGCGTCGCTTTTCGGGGTTCCTCTTCCTCTTTGTTCCTGCGCTGTCATTCCGGCGGCAATGTCCTTGAGAAAAGAAGGGGCTTCCAAAGGTGCGGTTCTGTCTTTTCTTATCTCTACTCCTACTACCGGGGTGGATTCTATATTTGCCACTTATTCCCTTCTCGGGGCTTTTTTCGCTGTTTATAGAGTTATCGCGTCTTTTATCACGGGGATATTTTCAGGCACTCTTGCGAACTTATTTTTAAAAAAGGACGATGGGGGGCAATTATCGGCCGACGTTAAATGCGGGGCATGCGGGAGCGATATCGAAAAAAAGACCGCCAAGAGCGTTACTGGACGTATAAAAGAGGTTTTCAGATATGCGTATATTGACCTTCTGAAAGACACGGGCCCGTCCTTATTGCTGGGAATATTTCTGGGAGGAGCCATATCTTTTCTTATGCCCAAAGAACTTGTAGAGACGCATCTGGGATCCGGTATTCTGCCCATGGCGGTAATGCTGGCCGCAGGACTTCCCATGTATGTGTGCGCAACGGCCTCCATTCCCATAGCAGCCGCACTTGTGGCTAAAGGGCTTGCTCCCGGAGCCGCATTCGTGTTCCTGGTGGCGGGTCCGGCTACAAATATCGTTACGATGTCCGTTGTAGCTAAAAGCATGGGGAAGAAAGCCCTTGCAATATATTTGGTTTCAATTATTTTTTGCGCGGTCTCCATGGGGGCGGGGCTTGATATGTTCTGGGAGCATTCAGGACTTAACGAGGCCTTCTTTCTTCCGCATCATGAGGCGGGATCTTCCCCCGGATGGACGGGTTCAGCGGCGGGTCTTATACTATTTGCTCTCATCGCAAAAGATCTTTTAAACCGTTTATTTTCGTTTCTAAGAGCGCATATAAAAACACAGGAATAGAAGGGAGATAAAATATGCAGGATCTGTCGTTCGGGGTAGCGTTCCTTGCCGGGATTTTCTCTTTTCTCTCGCCTTGCGTTCTGCCTCTTGTCCCCGGCTACATTTCTTTTGTTTCCGGGGTATCTTTTGATGAACTGAAAGGCAGTCTATCCGGAAGAAGAACAATGTGGCGCTCGGTCACGATGTCCGTTTTTTTCGTATTAGGCTTTTCTATGGTCTTCGTGGCGCTTGGCGCTACGGCAACATCTTTGGGGCAGGTGCTCACGCGGCATATACATATTTTTACCAGGGCCGCTGGAATACTCATAATAGTTCTGGGAGTACATCTTTCGGGAATAGTCCGCATTCCCATTCTGGAACATTATAAGAAAATGGAAGTTTCTCCTCGGCGCCGCGGGATTCTGGGAGCTCTTTTTGTGGGGTTTGCCTTTGCTTTCGGGTGGTCGCCCTGTGTCGGGCCCCTTCTCGGCGGCATTCTCGCTGTCGCGGCCACAGAGAATACCGTTATACGTGGAATAATGCTTCTTTCGGCATATTCCCTGGGTCTCGGGATACCGTTCATTCTTACAGCTTTTGCCATAGGCACTTTTATGCGGTTTTTTGAGAAATACAGGAGATTCATAAGGCGGGGCGAGATCGTCGCGGGTATATTTTTGATCGTGGTTGGGGCGCTTATCTTTTTAGACAAGCTAAGCGCGGTGACATATTCAATACAGAGCCTTTTCACGGGATAAGTTGTTTGGGTTTCATCATAATAGGGTTCTGAAAAATGTCGTTTTCACGTCGTTGCGAGGGAGCGAAGCGACCTAAGTCCTTCGTCCCGCGGGAACATAGGGGGCTCAGGATTTCGGCAGACTTAGTAGATGGCCGAAGCAATCTTATAACCTGTTATATTTATTGAGATTGCTTCGTTACTCACTTCGTTCGTTCCTCGCAAAGACGGGATAAAAGTCTATTTTGCAGAACTCTATGATCATAAAATTAAGGAGGAGATGTGAATAAATCAAGGAAAAAAGCGGTGTTTTTAGCGGTACTTCTAATTGCGGCATCTTGGAGTTTAATTTCATGTGAAAGGACAACGGATGCTGTGGGGTCTTCAGATAAGGCGTCCGATTTTACCCTTAAGGACGCGCAAGGGGAGAATTACAATTTCCATGACAATTCATCCGGCAAGGTTGTAATACTTAACTTCTGGGCTGTTCGATGCCCCGCCTGTAAGGTGGAGATCCCGAACCTCGTTGAACTTTATGATGAGTATAGAGACAGCGGCCTTGAAGTTATAGGTATAGATGTTGACGGAAGCGGAGTCTCCGCCATGAAAGGAGCCGCATCACGATATGACATAAATTATCCGCTTCTTACCGGAAGCTCTTCAGAACTCGGCAAAATAGTTGCTTCATATGGAGGGTTCCGTTATATACCGACAACTTACATAATTGATAGGGAAGGGGCTGTCGTGGACAAGGTAAGCGGGCCGAGAGGCAAGGCCTATTTTGAGGCGGCGGTCAAAAAACTTTTATGATCCTGGTGAAGAAAGTTCTAGACCTGGTGCGTGCCAATTTTTTGCCGGCGAGTATTATTCCTTTTTTTCTCGGAGCGGCCTTAGCTTTCCATAGTGGATATGAACTTACAGCCTTGAAATTATTCATAGGTCTTTCCGGCGTAATATCGGCGCATCTCGCGTGTAACGCGTCAAACAACTATTACGACCATGCTTCCGGGGCGGATGGGCCTTGCACCGTGACAACCCCTTTTTTCGGCGGGACCAAAATTATCTCTTCAGGGGAGGTGTCGCCTGCCGCGGCGGCTTTAACCTCGGCGGTATTCGGTATTTACGCTATTTTTGCCGGAATACTGATATTTTTCATAACGGAAAACCCTGTTTTTATAATGGTCACCGCTTTTTCGGCTATTCTGGCATCCCAGTACACGGCCGGCCCTTTTAAGCTATCCTACAAGGGGATGGGAGAGCTAGTTATATTTATTCTTTTCGGCCCCCTTCTTATTGTGGGAAGTTATTATCTTTTTTCCGAAAACCTTTCTTTTGACAGCCTGATGCTGTCCTTTATACCCGGAGGGCTTATCTTTGCTGTCATAATCTGTAATGAGATCCCGGATGACGGCACGGACAAAAAAGCCGGCAAGAAGAACCTGGTAGTTATTTTGGGCAGAGAAAAAGGAAAGATCCTTTATGCCGCGGGAGTTCTTTTCTCGGCAATTTTTCTCGCGATATGTGTTGGTAAAGGTGTGTTGCCCCCGGTTTCGGCAGTAAGCGCGATATTTTACTTTATACCTGTCAAGGTTTTGCGGGAGATCAGAAACAATACTAATAATATCTCAACCATGACGAAGGCCGGTAAGCTAACCGTAATAACACATCTACTTGTGACCTTGACAATAACCGCGGCGCTGGTATTCTAAGGAAAAATAGGTGTGACCCCTTTTTTCAGGACAATCGTTAATGAAAAAGAAAATAATTATCATAGGAGGAGGTTTCGCGGGACTCAGCGCCATGCGGCGTTTAGGAACGTTAAGAAGGTTGTGGCAGGACAGGTTTGAAGTGCTTCTGATAGACCCCAAGGCAGATTTTGAATTTTTGCCTATGCTTCCCGATGTAGTGGGAGGGAAGGTCTCTCCGGGGTCACTGCGTTTTCCGCTTGATCCTGCCTGCCGGAGAGCGGGGTGTAAATTTCTCAAAGAAAAAGCCACACGTGTGGACGTCCTGAACAGAAACGTTCATTGCGCGGAGCGCATTATCGAATATGAATACCTTTTGATGGCTTCAGGGGCAAAAACTGATTTTCACGGGGATCAAGAACTTGAAAAAACATGTTTTAAATTGAACTCGGTAGATGACGCTGTAGGAATAAGGAATGAAGTGATCTCTCGCGTTTCTTCCGGACGTAAGGTAAATATCTTGATAGCGGGCGGCGGGTATACGGGAGTGGAATTATCGGCGTCTATCGCTGTTTTCTTGAAAAAGGGCGGTATAAGGGGCAGGGTCATTGTAACGGAACCGGCATCCGACATTCTTTTGGCGTCTCCAGTCTGGGTAAGAGATCTTTGCAGAAAGGAACTTGAAAGTATGGATGTAGAGATATTGACAGGAGAATCACTGAAAATGTTCAGGGACGGGACTGCTTTTCTGGGTTCCCGAGGCAAAGTGGATAATGCCTTCTGCGTATGGACCGCCGGCGTGAGGACAGGCAGGGTCATGGACAATGTTCCGGGAAAAAAATATAGAACAAGGCTCGGCGTCGATGAATTTCTGAATCCCGTGGAATGCGCGCGCGGAGAAAATGTTTTTGCGGCGGGTGACGCGGCCGCTTTTTCCCCGGGAGCATCCGAGAGGCCTCTCAGAATGGCTGTAATGTTCGCTATGGGTCAGGGTAAAAGGGCCGCGGAGAATATTGTGGGAAGTATTGAAGGTAAACCTCTTATTCCGTACCGGGCCGAGGATCTTGGATATGTAATACCTCTTTCAAAAGGCAAAGCTCCGGGGATAGTATTGGGTAAAGAGATACATCCGCGTATCGGGTATCTACTGCATTATTTTATGTGTCTTTACAGAGCGCCATTTATGGGGAAGTTAAGAATAGCGAAGGACATTATTTTCAAAAGGAGGGGAAAATGGATAGAGAAAACGCATTAGACATGGCATTACTTGTTCTGAGAATGGTAGTGGGAGTTATAATGGCCGCTCACGGCGCGCAGAAGGTTTTCGGGGTTTTCGGCGGAAGCGGAATGGAGGGGTTCTCGGGAGTGGTAGGGAACCTGGGGTTTGCTCCTCCTCTGGTCTGGGCGTGGATAGCGGCACTTTCGGAACTTGTATTCGGCATTTTTCTTGTTCTGGGTATACTGCCGAGGGTAAGCGCCGCTGGAATAGCCGCGGTAATGCTCGTCGCGATATTGAAGATCCACGGCCCCAACGGTTTTTTTATGGCGAAAGGCGGCTATGAGTATCCTCTTCTTATTCTCGCCTCATGCGTGTCATTGATGCTGACAGGCGCGGGCAAACTATCAGTTTTTGATAAATTCTGACATCGTTCCCAGGATCGCAACGGAAATGTCGCTTTTTCTTGACAAATGACACTTTGGTGGTATCATTAAATTAACTTTGGAGGAAAATGAAAATAATAACAAGGGATACTGATTATGCCATAAGAGCCCTGGCTTGTGTGGCCACATCAGAGAGCGGAATGGTGACCGTTAAGGAACTTTCCCAAAAACTTGATATTCCGGGCCCTTTTCTCCGTAAGATATTCCAGACCTTGAACAGGCGCGGGATATTGAGGTCCTATAAGGGTAAATCCGGAGGGTTCGCTCTTTCGGAGGCTCCTGATAAGATATCGGTATTCCATCTTATAGAGATTTTTCAAGGGCCTTTTTGTTTGAATGAGCATTTATTTAAGGGGAAAACTTGCCCTCTTGTAAAAACATGTTTTCTTAAGAAAAAACTGGACGCGATCGAAAAAGAGGTAATAAAAGAACTGGATTCGATAACAATAGAGCAGCTTGTGCGAAAAGGAAAAATGTGATGGCAAAACGCGCGATGATAACCATTGACGAAAATAAATGTGACGGCTGCGGTTTATGTGTCCCCAATTGCCAGGAAGGAGCAATACAGATAATAGACGGCAAGGCCAGGCTGATAAGCGATCTTTTGTGCGACGGTTTGGGGGCGTGCGTAGGGCATTGCCCGAGGGGAGCGATGAAAGTAGAGGAAAGGGAAGCGGAAGCGTACGACGAGAAAAAAGTAATGAGCAACATAGTAAAACACGGCAAGAATGTCATACTCGCCCACATAGAGCATTTAAGGAGCCATGGGCAGGAAAAATATCTTAAAGAAGCTCTTGATTTTTTACGGGAGCACAAGATAGCTGTGCCGGAGACCCCGGAACGAAAATGCGGAGTGGATGCCGCGGCAGGTCAAAGCTCAGGTTGTCCCGGGGCAAAGGTTATCGATAACAGGGTTCCCGAGGATTCTCCGAATACGGTAGAGAACGGAACAGGGACGAGAAGGTCGGAACTCAGGCAGTGGCCTCTCCAGCTTCATCTTGTCCCGACAGGCGCTTCTTTTTTCGCGGGAGCCGATGTTCTTATAGCGGCGGATTGCGTATCCTATGCCCTTGCGGATTTTCATAAAGACCATCTTAAAGGGAAGTCACTGGCGATAGCATGTCCCAAGCTCGATAGCGGACGGGAGATATATATCCGTAAAGTATCCGAACTTGCGCGAAACGCGGACATAAAGACGATAACAGTAATGACCATGGAAGTGCCTTGTTGTACGGGGCTTGTGGAAATACTGAGGAAGGGTCTTGCCGGGGCCTCCCGGAAAGTACCCGCAAGGCATTTGACCGTGAGCATAAAAGGGGAAATACTAAAAGAGGAAAAGCTGTAGGTAAAAGGGGTCACACCTATTTTCGGGAGGGATGCCAGGTGGAAGAACACAAAAAAACGGATGAGATATTTTTTAGAGAGAATGTTCTTCTTTCGAAACTTGTGGAATACCAGGAGGGAGCTGTAGTTTCACGCACTCTTATTAAAAAGGACACAGGGACTATAACTGTGTTCGCTTTCGACAAGGGCCAGGCCTTGAGCGAGCATACGGCGCCTTTTGACGCTTTCGTTTTTGTTCCGGAAGGAGAGGCCACGATTACCGTTTCGGGAGTTGCCAGGGAAATGAAACAGGGGGATATGACGATACTTCCTGCGGGAAAGCCTCATTCGGTAAAGGCCAGGGAAAAGTTTAAAATGCTTCTTGTCATGATAAGGTCATAAGTAATAGGGTTCTGCAAAATAGCTCGTCCACGTCATTGCGAGGGAGCAAAGCGACCGAAGCAACCTTATAACCTATTATATTTATTGAGATTGCTTCGGCCATCTACTAAGTCTGCCGAAATCCTGAGCCATGGCATTTATACGATACGAAGGGCTTCGTAACTCACTTCGTTCGTTCCTTGCAAAGACGGTATAAAAGTCCATTTTGCAGAACTCTAGTCATGATAAGGTCATAAGTAAAAAAGGGGAGGTCAATATGTTTTGCAGACAATGTGAACAGACGGCGTCAGGAACGGGTTGTTCAAAACAAGCGGGAGTATGCGGGAAGACGGATGAAACGGCCGTGTTACAGGATCTTCTTATCCATAGTCTGAAGGGAATAGCTATATACGGAAAAGCCGCGAGGGACTCAGGGATAAAAGACGAGTCCGTGGACAGATTTATGATGGAGGGCCTCTTCAGCACTATTACCAATGTAGACTTTGATCCTGAAAGGCTGAAACAACTTCTTCTGAAGGCTTACAAGATAAAGGAAAAGATAATGGCAGACCTTGACGGAGCGGATAAAGGAAAATCCGGAAAGGTCCTTTCGGGAAAGACCGGTACGGCGGCGCTCTGGAAACCGTCGGATTCGCTGAGCGGCCTTGTAGAGCAGGGAAGGAAAGTCGGGATAAAGTTTCCCGAAGGAATATCCGAAGATGTAAGAAGCTTGAGGGAGATAATCCTTTATGGAATCAAGGGAATGGCGGCCTATGCCGACCATGCGGCTGTTCTGGGAAGAACGGATGATGAAGTGAGCGGGTTCTTTTATGAAGCGCTTTCGGCAATAACCGACGATTCCCTGTCAGTGGATGAACTTGTGGGGCTTGTTCTTAAGGTTGGAGAGGTAAATCTTAAATGCATGGAAATGCTGGATAGCGCGCATACTTCCAGATTCGGACATCCTGTGCCCACCAAGGTATATCTGGGGGCGAAAAAGGGTCCCGCAATACTTATTTCCGGACATGATCTCTTTGATCTTGAAACTCTTCTTGAGCAGACCAAAGACAAGGGGATAAATGTTTATACGCACGGTGAGATGCTTCCCGCGCACGGGTATCCGGAACTTAAAAAATACAAAAATTTTGCGGGACATTTTGGCGGAGCATGGCAGGACCAGCAGAAAGAGTTTCCTTCTTTCCCCGGAGCTATACTTTTCACGACTAATTGTATACAAAAGCCGCTTGACTCCTACAAGGACAGGGTTTTTACCACCGGTCTTGTGGCATGGCCTGATATCGCCCATATACCGGACGGTCAGGGCGGTAAGAAGGATTTTTCACCCGTTATCAAGAAAGCCCTGGCATCCGAGGGGTATAAAGAGGATGTTGAGGGCAAAGAGATAACCGTGGGTTTCGCGCATAATGCCGTTCTGGGTGTGGCCGACAAGGTGGTAGATCTTGTCAAGGCGGGCAAAATAAAAAGGTTTTTCCTGATAGGCGGATGCGACGGCGCCAAGTCCGGGCGGAACTACTATACGGAATTCGCGGAGAAGGTCCCTAAGGACTGCGTAATTATAACGCTTGCCTGCGGCAAATTCAGGTTCAACAAGCTTGAGTTTGGGGATATAGAGGGAATACCACGTCTATTGGATTGCGGGCAGTGCAATGATGCTTATTCAGCCATAAAGATAGCTTCGGCCCTATCAGATGTCTTCAAGTGCTCGGTGAATGAGCTTCCTCTTTCAATGATACTTTCCTGGTACGAGCAGAAAGCGGTATGTATACTTTTAACGCTTTTTTATCTGGGAATAAAGGGGATCAAGTTAGGCCCAAGCCTGCCGGCATTTGTTTCCCCGAATGTGCTGAATGTGCTTGTGGACAAGTTCAATATAAGCCCGATATCCACAGTGGACGAGGACCTGAAATCCGCGCTGAACGGGTGATCGCGTCGTATGTAGCAGAAAGGCAGAACATTTTTATCCTATTCGGCGGCGAATCAGCTCCAGTGCTCTCACACACCCTTCCTGCCGCCGCAGATGTGACAGGATGGCGGCAAAAAGGGTATGTGATGCGCGCTTCGCTGCTTCGCCTGTTATTTCCACCATCGCGGCGTATGTAGCAGAAAGGCAGAGCATTTTTATCCTATCCGGCGGCGAATCAGCTCCAGTGCTCTCACACACCCTTTCTGCCGCCGCAGATGTGACAGGATGGCGGCAAAAAGGGAATAAGCTACGCGCATACTGATTCTAAGTAACATTTCAGTCGTACGCAGTAAATTCCCACACCGTCGTCACGAGGAGCCCCCGAAGGGGGCGACGAAGTGATCTCATAATATGAAAATATTTCGGAGAGGGATTGCTTCGGCTATTTACTAAGTCTGCCGAAATCCTGAGTCATTTCCATAACCACAAGACGAAGGGCTTCACCCGCCTTCGGCGGGTTCGCAAAGACGGGCGTGGGGACGCTACATTTCTGCGGAGAACTGAAATGTTACGATTCTAAAGAATGGAACCTTTCGCGAATCTTCATTAGTATTTCAAAAAGTCAGAAAAATCTCATTGCCGTTTGGTGTAGTTATAGGCAGACTCTATGTATGGTTTAATGCAGCTGGGGAGAAATGGATCTGTTATATCCCGCATTATGGTGAATATGCGGGTAAGGGGCAACGGCTTAAGAGGGCGAGAAAGCGCCTTGTCGAGTCGTTTTTATTTGTATGATTAATTATATGTTTTAAAAAGTGTGTACTCGAAAGCCGGGTAATTCGGGGAACAGTATGGATAAGGCGAGAGGAAATAATATTTTTCGGGAAGGTCTCCGGATCTTAAGAAAAACGGGAGTGGTTTTTCTTTCGGGTATCTTTTTAATGACGACATCGGCGTCTTTTGTTTCGGGATCCGTGGATATAGAGGGCTCTTCTTCGGTAATGCCGGATCTTTTGCGGCCGGAAAGTCAATATTCTTTGCTTGATGTCGACACTTTTACGATCCCTCCTCATCTCGGAGAAGTAAGGTTTTCCCATAAAGGGGATTCCGCGCGAATAGTTGTTCACGTTCAGGACGCGCATTGTAATTATTTCGCGCAAACAAAGATAGCCGACATTATAGATTATCTGAACAAAGAGTACGGAATATGCATGCTGAATGTTGAAGGCGGCGCGGGAGATTATGATCTTTCGGCTTTCACAAGCATATCCGGATCCGAGATACGCCGGGAAGTGGCCGAGTATTTCGTTAAAAGAGGGGAAGTCAACGGCGCGGAGCTTTATGCCATAAATAACCCCGATGATGTCCTGTTGTGGGGCATAGAGGACAAAGATCTTTACCTGAAGAACCTTAAGGTATATCGGGACTCTCTGGCATATAAGAGTGAAGTTGACGAGTATCTTAAGAGTTTAAGGCATATTTTCAACAACCTTAAGAGGCATATATTTCCTGACGAACTGCTTAAGATAGATATGGCCTATAACTCGTATAAGGCCGGCAAAATGGATTTCAAAAAATACCTGGATTTTATTATTTCTACGGCCAGGGGCAGGGGGTTGTCCGTTAAGAAATATCCCAATGTTTATCTTATATCCCAGGCCATAGAACAGGAATCGGGGGTTGATTTCAAACGGGCCAATGCGGAAAGGTCGGTACTTGTAGACAAGATAAAAGGCATTTTGTCACGGAACGAAATGGAAGAACTTATCTCAAAGACCGTGGAGTTCAGGACAAAGCGTATGTCGGTAAAAGATTTTTATAATTATCTTCTCAGAAAAGCCAGAGAATGCGGCTTTGATACCTCCGACTATCCGGCTCTCTCAAGCTACATAGTCTATGTTTCTCTTTTCGAGGCGGTAGATTCTTTTTATGTTATGGAAGAGCTGGATATGATGGAGGCCGAGATAAAAGAGCCTTTATACCGGAAAGAAAGTGAACGCGCTCTTGACCGTCTTTCCCGAAATCTTGCTCTTATGAGCAATATTTTTGAATTGCTTCTTACGAAGAATGATTTTGCCTATTACAGGGATAACAGGGAGTTGTTCCGCATACGAAATTTTCTGGGATTCATAGAAAGAGAGGCGCCGGCTTTCGGTATAACCGCCCGCCCGCCGAGGGAAGTATGGGCTTTGGACAAGTATATCGACGATATAATCGAATTTTACAAAATATCTTTTGAAAGAGACGAGGCTTTTATCCGTAATATGCGTTTTGCCGCGGCGCCCGAAGGCAGAGAAGCCGCGCTCATAATGACTGGAGGGTTCCACTCCGAGAATCTTTCCGAGCTTTTCAGGAGAGAAGGGTATTCGTATGTTTCCATAATGCCCAAGTTCACTTCCGAAGAAGATTATGACAATCCGTATTTCGCCATTCTTGCCGGCCAGACCGCCGATATCCAGCAAATGCTCCGATCCGCCCTGGCCGAATCGGCAATGCTGCAGGTGGTCAGCCTGCTTAATACAGATCCGGATATGGCCAAGAAGTTCTACGGGGCTTCCGACGCGGTTGATAATTTCAAACTGGCTGTGGATGTAGTCACGTACTTAAGGGTAAGCTCCGGAACTTTGGCGGGTGTTGATATTCTGGGGATAAAAAGTGTTACGGATGAAGGGATTATAAAGCTCGAAATAACGACTACTTCAAGAGAAAAACCTAAGATATTAGTATCGCCCGAAGACATGTTCAAAGCGAAAAGGTCAACCGTGGAATCGGACGAACCTTCCGAAAAAGTTCTTTCCCTTTCAGATGTCGGCGTGACTGACGGTATAGTGTCGGCCATCTCCGGACTTATGAGGAATTTCCAGTCGCATGACCATCCCAATGTAAATGTTATAGGGCTGTCGAATGAAGAGTATGAGATAGAGGCAAGTTATACGCAGAATATGCGTAACGAGATTGGGCGTTCCGTAAGAAGTGATACAGGGAATCCCAACTACCACGAAATTTTTTATAATCGCGACGCTGACCAGGACGAAATAAGTAAGCAAATAACCGGGGGGATGAATTCTTTTACGGAAAATCTGAGCAAAGATCAAAAACAGCAGCTACGGGTGGTCATATTTTCTGATGGAGAGGATCTTGGGGATAAGAGTGAAAAAATTAAAAATGATATTGTATCTCTTGTGGGAGAGAAAGCAATAGTGGGCGTTGTAGGGGCAGAATTCCGGGGTAAATACGGGGAAAGATTTTCACGTGTTGCTTTGGCATATTTGGGAATGGGCTTTATGGAAAGGAACAGAGCCCCGGAGGGTTCCGAACTTGAAAAAGCCATAACAGAAAGTCTTCGCAGCGTACTTTTACAGATGACGGGGAAAAATTCCAATATTGTTCAAGCCAAGATTAACGAAATGGGCATAGAATCTTTTATGAGAGAGGTATTGTTAGGAAAGTTCATTATACCCATAAAGAAAATAAACTACGAAAACATAAGAGCGTTCATCGCGGCAGAAAAAGAGATACTAAGGTCGTTGTAATCGAATTCCGGCGTCCCCTGAAACAATGTGTCATCATTTTTTCTTTTTTCATTCTTTTATCCCGCGGGTATATGTGTATAATGAACGTATACAAAGAACCGGAGGGCATGATGAAATACAGAAAACTTGGCAAGACGGGTATTGACGTTTCGGAAATATGTCTTGGCACATGGGTGTTTGGCGGAGATCTTTGGGGAGAGGTGGATGATAATGTGTCCGAGACTGTTGTAAGAGCGGCCATAGACCTGGGGGTAAACTTTATTGACACGGCTCCCATTTATGGAGCGGGCAGGTCGGAGTCTGTTATAGGCAAGGCCATAAAGGGAAGGCGCGATGAAGTTGTATTAGCCACAAAATGCGGACTGAAACCGAAAGGAAAGGGCATAGAAGTCGATCTCAGCTGTGAGTTCATAAGGGAAGACCTGGAGAACTCCCTTAAGCGGATGGGGGTAGAGACAATAGATCTTTATCAGTGCCACTGGCCCGACAAAAAAACGCCTTTTGATGAGACTTTCCGCGAGCTCAAGAAATTCGTAAGAGAAGGTAAAATAAAACATATCGGAATATCTAATTTTGACGCTGATGAAACGACGGCCGCTTTGGAAAGGGCGGAGATAGTTTCAAATCAGGTGCAATATTCGATTCTTGATAGAAGCGTGGAAGAAGAGCTTTTCCCGGTACTTAATGAGCGAAAAGTTTCACTGCTCCCTTACGGCATTCTCGGCGGGGGCATACTTACAGGTAAATACCGTACACCTCCGGAAGTGAAACCGGGGGATGTTAAGGATTTTTTCTATAAATTCTATAAAGAGCCGGAGTGGAGCAGGGTAATGAAGCTGGTTGCCGTAATGGACAAGATAGCCGAAGAGCATGACGCTTCAGATTCTCATGTCGCCATAAACTGGATGCTATGGCATAAAGAGGCCGCGAGTTGTATAGTCGGATGCCGGACACCGGAGCAGCTGAAAGAGAATATAAAAGCCCTGGACTGGAACCTCTCCGCCCGCGACGCCCAGGAACTCGACCAAATAAGCCGCAAAATATCGATATAGGGGCACATTGCGATGTGCCCCTGCAGAAGGAAACCATCCCGTATTTGACGCAAACAGGTGGACACCTTGTGTGCTTTCTCGCTGGTTTTAACCGCCCCTTCGGGGGCGCAAAAGTTGGCTCTAAGCCTGGATTCATACAAGACCGAGCGAACTTTTGCTCGGTTAAAAAGGCTTCGAAAACACACAAGGTGCCCACCTGTAACTATGGGCAAAGATGCATAATATGTGATGTTAGTCGAAATCGTTCCATGGGTTCAGATTTCGTTGGAATGTTGCTGCGGCATCGGAACAGTATCAACCCTATTAGAGTCACATAACATACCGTATTATCGATAGGCCATCTTGTACATCAGTGTTATTGGCACAGGGGTCTGGTGTTCCCGGAGAGGGCGTCGGACGACTGAGCGGGCATGGTCCCCGAAGGCACGGGCCTTCGGGGGAGCGAAGGAGTCCGTCGAGCGAAGATCTTCTCGCTGGGAAGATCGAGCGTCCCTCGCAGGGAATGCCAGACTCCTGTGCCAAGATACCATCTATATTACGGATACTGCGGTATGTTATTATTCTTCCCGGGCATTCGGTAGGCCTGTTTGTATTATTTTTGAGTAGTATTCCGCGGAGGGGCGTATCCGTCGTTTCTGGGTCTCGAAGTCCACTTCTATGAGTCCGAATTTTTTGCTGTATCCCGAGTCCCATTCGAAATTATCAAGCAGGGACCAGTGAAGATAACCCTTTACCGGGATGCCTTCGTTTATAGCCTTCATGATCGAGGTGAGATGATCTCTTATGTATATTTTTCGTTTTTCATCGTCTCTTGCGGCTATGCCGTTTTCTGTGACAATGATAGGCAGACAGTATTTAGAAAAGCTTTTCGCCGCTTCATAAAGCCCTTCGGGATATACTTCCCATCCCATATCGGTAATTTCCCGTTTGCCGGCCCGGGGAGGCGGGGAAACAACTTCTCCGAAAGGATTCTTTAAAATATCTCTGCCTCCTCTAATGAACTGACGAAAGTAATAGTTAAGTCCTATAAAATCGAGCGTGTCCGAAGATAACAGTTTTTCTCCCTTAAGGGGGCCGAACCCTATTTTGCCTTTTATAAGAGAAGATATAAAAGCGTGGTTGTGGAAACTATTTCTCGCGTGCGCCGCGTATCGGTCCAAGGGAGAAAGGAGGGAATAGGGATGAAAAGCGGTAACGGCTTTTGCTACACCGACGCGCGCGGTTTTGCCGGCATTCTCTTTTATGGACGCGTAAGCGAGCGCATGAGAACGAAGCATGTTGCTGAGTACGTTGAGCGCCTCGTTAAAATCTTTATGGCAGGGCGGCCATTGGCCCCAAAAGTAAGCGAGGATGGCGAGTATATTAGGTTCGTTTATTGTTATCCAGTAATTTGTTCGGGTGCCCAGCGTACGCGCGGCTTTCTCGGCAAAACGCCTGAAGATATCGGGCGAACCCGGATAAAGCCAGCCGCCTTTTTCGGAAAGCCATAAGGGTAAAGTAAAGTGATGCAGAGTAAGTATGGGCTCGATATCATTTTTAAAAAGCTCATCCAGGACTTGCTTATAATGGTCCCATGCCTTTTCGTTCCATACCCCCTCAGCGGGTTCAAGCCTGCTCCACTCAATGCCAAGCCTATGCGCGTTGTGCGACAGAGCTTTTGCTATAGCGAGGTCTTCCTTGTAAAGATCGTAATGGCGGCAGGCGTCGCCGCAATTTTCATGGCCGGTTTCCTTTTCCCATTTTGACCAATCGCAATTAAGGTTCCCGCCTTCCACTTGATATGCGCTTGTAGACGCTCCCCACAAAAAATCATCCGGGAATTTGTTATGCATGTAACGAGTATACCTCATTTTTTGTTTTCATCAAGATGCGAGGGACACTTGTTTTGTCTCGCGGCTTATTACAAAGAGGGAGCCTCTTTGCTACAAGGGTCTGGCATTCCCTGCGAGGTACGCAAAGATCTTCCCAGCGAGAAGATCTTTGCTCGACGGACGACCTCGCTCCCCCTATGGCCCGTGCCATCCCTTCGCTCGGTTTCGCTCAGGACACCGAGGGGACCGTGCCCGCTCGGTCGTCCAACGCCCTCTTCGGGAATACCAGACCCTTGCAGCTGGTAACATTTCAGTTTTCCGCGGAAATGTAGTGTCCCCGCGCCCGTCTTTGCGAACCCGCCGAAGGTGGGTGAAGCAATCCCTCTCTGAAATATTTTCATATTATGAGATCACTTCGTCGCCCCCTTCGGGGGCTCCTCGTGACGACGGCGCGGGAATTTACTGCGGAGAACTGAGGTGATACTGTAGCTGCAACACTCCGATCGATATATGCAGAAAAATAAAAAAATATTGACAAAAAATAAAAAAATGATAGAATTCAGAATTGTGAAGGGTGTGGTTTTTTTGTGAAACGAAATAAAAAGAAGGAGAAAATATGGCTATGACGGTTTTGAAGAAGGCGGTTCTTATTGTGGTATGTGTTTTTGCTTCTTATGGCGCGTCGGGAGAGGCAAAATGGCAGGATATAACCGGCTCTATAGGGGTGAGTGAGGAAATAACGTGTATCGAGGCAGTGAACGGGTCTAATGTTCTTTATGCGGGAACGAAAGGCGGGGTATTTGTGAGTGTGGATCTCGGAAGAACATGGGTCAAAGAAAATGTAAGGCCTTTCGGGCCTCAGGTTTCAGGAATAGCTGTTGCGCGGGGTTCTGTTTTTGTGTCGTCCGAGCAAGGTCTCTTTATTAAGGAAGAAGACACGGGCTCGTGGGATCATGTTCCGGGGGAGGGAGAACTTAAAGGCGCGCGCGCCGATGATAGCAGTGAGGGGGTAATAACATGGACCGATGATAAGGTTTTTGTTGTGGAAAAAGGCGCATGGAAAGAAATATCTCCTGCTCCGATGGGCGGCAGGATAGGCAACGTGGTCCTCGTGTCGGATACTTTGTATCTGTCCCGGGGGGGCGAGATCATTTTTGGTAAATTAAATTCCGGGGAATGGGACAGGATGTCGCTGGTCTCGGTAGGAGAGGATGAGGATGAGCAGGAAAACGAGAACTTCGAAAATGACAACGATGATCAGGAAATCATGCCGGAACTCATACGGGATATAACTCCAATGGCGCCCGAGGGCGCGCTTGTATCGACAGGCAAGGGGATATATGTATTCACGGGCCGCGGTGATCTTCCAGTCAAAATAGATACGACCGGGCTACCAGCTGATAAAGTTGTTACGGCGTCGGGTTTCGAAGGGGGGATCCTGGCGGCTACCGATAAAAAGGTGTTTTTGCGAAGAAAAGGTTCTTATTTTTGGACGCCTTTACTTGAAGTGTCGGATGCCGGGGGCATTAAAGATATGAAGGTTCGTAAGGCAGCCGAAGGGAACGAATATGTTTTTCTGGCATTTTCCAGGCGCATCTACATATACGATCCCGGTTTTTTGGGCGGTTCTTCTCTTGAGGAGAAACGTATGGTTTTTAGAGAGGATTTTATCGTGGGCCCGGATATAAGAGAGGTACATAAAATGGCGGTGGAATACGCGGAGGTGAGCCCCGATAAGATAAAGCAGTGGAGAGAGGGCGCCAAGTGGAGAGGGATATTGCCCCGTCTTGCTCTTAAATATGACGAGAGTTACAGCGATAAGGTGGAATTCTACAAAAGCGCTTCCACTACATACATGCTGGAAGGCCCCAGAGACAAAAGGGACGGCTGGGGAGTAACGCTCACCTGGGATCTGCCGGATCTCATATGGAATTCCTCCCAGACCAGCATAGACGTAAGGAGCAAGCTCATGGTACAGCTCAGGGACGATATCCTTGAAGATGTTACGAGATTGTACTTTGAGAGGAAAAGGATCATAGATGAAATGGCATATCAGGACAGAATAGATAAAACAAAGGACAATTCCCGTTCAAGCAGGATAGAAGAGCTTACCGCCTATATAGACGCGTATACTGGAGGTATGTTCACAAGGGCATTGGAAGGCGCAAAGAAAATATAATATATCTACCGCATGGTAAAATTTCAGGTTTTAAAAAGGTCGGTTTCCATAGCAAGTTCCTCACGTTTCAAGACCCATCACAAATCGTAGCGTCTTTGCCATAAGGGTCTGGCATTCCCTGCGAGGGACGCTCGATCTTCCCAGCGAGAAGATCTTCGCTCGACGGACGACCTCGTTCCCGCGAGGGCCCGTGCCCTCGCGGACCATGCCCACTCGGTCGTCCAACGGCCTCTCCGGGAACACCAGACCCTTATGGCAAAGATGCTGCTGAGAAGTAGATGCCCCTTGACAAGTATCAATACTTGCTGTATACTTGTTACATACTTGTAAAAGGAAGTTATGAAAAAGCGGAAAAACTTTAAATTCTATTCTACGGTTTCGGACAGAGGGCAGATCTTCATTCCCAAGGTGCTTCAGGACTATTTCGGTATACAAAAACGCGACAAGGTGGTTTTTGTTTTCAGTAATGACGGAAGTATTGTTTTTTCCAAAAAAGGAGAGGAGGAAGAGAATGGCCAGTAAAAATTTTTCTCACAAGATAACCATTAACGAAAAGAGGCGTGAAAATAAAAGAGCCTCCGATGTTAGTAGTAAGGTTGTCTCAAAGAAAGCCGTACGGAATGTTTTTGAAAATTACTACAAGGACCAGGTGAGAGCGCTTTACAGAGCTGTTGTTGGGGAATAATAAGGGGTTATCCGGCCGGCTTTCGCAATTATAGTTCCCGGGCGCGACCAGATAATGCAAACTGTAAGTAAAGAAGTCGCGTAGGATCGCGAATTTATCGTGAATTTTGCGTTAAATTCCTTGACAAAAAAATGAATGCTGTTACAATTAGGGCGGAAAATGGAGGTTAGTATGTGTCTTGATGGAAAAGTTTCGTTGATTACAGGCGCGGCAAGAGGTATAGGCAGAGAGATAGCCATGTTGTTCGCGGAAAGCGGGTCGGACCTTGCTATATGCGATGTTAACGAAGACCTTGTGGAAGCTACCGGAAGGGAAATAGAAGAAAAGACCGGCAGGAAAGTCATATCCGGCAAAGTAGATGTTACCTCTTTTGCCGAAGTGGAGGGTTTTGTCAAGAAAACCCTTGACAATTTTAACTCGGTAGATATACTTGTCAACAATGCGGGTATTACCCGGGACAATCTGGTTATGAGGATGTCCGAGTCGGAGTGGGATTCTGTTCTAAGTGTGAACCTGAAAGGCGCGTTTAACTGCATCAAGGCCGTTACAAGGCCCATGATGAAGAAGCGTAGCGGTAAGATTGTGAATATGGCCTCGATAATAGGGGTCATGGGTAACGCGGGACAGGCGAATTATGCGGCCAGCAAGGGGGGATTGATATCCCTCACAAAGACAGTGGCCAAGGAGCTTGGATCGAGAAATATTACCGTTAATGCCATTGCCCCCGGTTTTATCAAAACAGATATGACCGATAAGCTCGGTGATGATGCGAGGGAAAGGTTGCTTGGCCTTATCCCGCTGGCAAGGATGGGGGAATCGATCGATGTGGCAAAGCTTGCGCTTTTCCTTGCGAGTGAAAGTTCTTCCTATATAACAGGGCAGGTCATAAAAATAGACGGTGGGATGGTTATGTGAAGTGTAATCAGGCTTGTTCCCTGTGAACAGAGGTAATACAGGGGGGAAACGGGCTGTTATTTTATTTTGAATACGGCAAATAATAACAAGGAGGAGAAATGTCAGGGATAGCAGAAAAAGTAAAATCGATCGTAGCGGAACAGCTTGGTGTTAAGATCGAGGAGGTCAAGGAAGACGCGAAGTTCATAGACGACCTCGGAGCGGATTCTTTGGATACGGTTGAGCTGGTAATGGCTCTTGAAGAGGAGTTTGGAGCTGAAATACCTGACGAAGACGCGGAAAAACTCACCACGGTTGGTGATGCCATATCCTACATAGAAGAGAAAAGTTCAGGGAAGTAACGTTCAGGATCTTCACAAAACAAAATGTCCAATAAAAGAGTAGTCCTTACGGGAGTTGGCTTAGTCACTCCCGTAGGGAACAATATCAAAGATTACTGGGAGTCTCTCATAAACGGAAGAACGGGAGTTTCCCGTCTTAGGGCGTTCGATCCCACGCCTTTTAATTCGCATGTAGCCGCGGAAGTCAAGGATTTTGATCCTACAGTCTACATAAATTCCAAACAGGTGAGAAGGCTCGATCCGTTCGTCAAGTTCGCGATAGCCGCGGCTAAAATGGCCGTGGAAGATTCCGGAATGGATCTTTCTAAGATCGATCACGATAGAGCGGGAGTTTATATCGGTTCAGGTATAGGCGGGCTCCATACGGTTGAAATGGAGCATGCCAAATACATAAGGACCGAAGATGAGGCCCGGGCGGCGTCACGGATATCCCCATTCCTTATACCTATGCTAATCGTGAATATGGCTTCCGGGGTTGTGTCTATTGAACTTGGGTTCAAGGGGCCCAATTCATCGGCTGTTACGGCTTGCGCTGCCGGGAGTCATTCCATAGGCGACGCTTTCAGGCTGATACAAAGGGGAGACGCGGACATTATGGCCGCCGGTGGAAGTGAGGCAGCCATAACTAAAATGGGTTTCGGCGGGTTTTGCGCTCTGAAGGCGCTTACAACGCGTAATGACGACCCCGAAAGAGCATCGCGGCCTTTTGATCGGGACAGGGACGGTTTTGCAATGGGGGAAGGGTCGGGAATAGTTATTTTAGAAGAACTTGAACATGCCAAAAAGAGGGGCGCGGAAATATACTGCGAAATAGTAGGGTATGGTATGAGTGGAGACGCCTACCATATGACAGCTCCGGCGCCCGGCGGGGATGGAGCTGTAAGATGTATGACGCTTTCACTTGAGGACGGGAAAATAAATATTTCCGAAGTGGGATACATAAATGCCCACGGGACATCTACCCAGTTGAACGATGCTATGGAGACGGCGGCCATAAAGAAGGTTTTTGGGGATCGTGCGTATAAGGTTCCGGTAAGTTCTACAAAGGGAGTTACCGGGCATCTTCTTGGCGCTACCGGAGCAACAGAACTTATAGCATGCGCAAAAGTCATAAAACACGGAATAATCCCTCCCACCATCAATTACGAAAACCCCGACCCAGATTGCGATCTTGATTATGTTCCGAATACGGCCCGGGAACAGGAAGTCGATGTAGCTATGAATAATTCTCTGGGTTTTGGCGGACATAATGTAACACTTGTTTTGAAAAAATTCAAAGGATAACATCCGTTTTTGTGATGATGTACGAGATGGGTGTTTATCGGGGAATGTCAATTAAGTAACTTTTCAAGGAGAAAAAAATGAATTATCTGCTTACCGAAGAACAGGAAATGATCCGCGACCTTTGCCGACAGATAGCGGAAGAAAAGATAAAACCTGTAGCCGCGGAGTATGACGAAAAAAATGAATTTCCATGGGAGATAGTAAAGATCATGGCCGAATCCGATATTTTCGGGGTATACATACCCGAGGAATACGGAGGCATGGGTGGAGGAGTTCTCGAGATGGCGATAGCCACAGAGAACCTTTCATGGGGATGCGGAGGAATAGCCCTTGCTTTCGCCGCCACCGGGCTTGGAACATATCCTATACTGCTTTATGCCAATGATCAGCAAAAAGCGAAATATCTTCCCGATATTGCGGCCGGAAAAACACTCGCGGCATTCTGTATTACCGAAGCTGAAGCAGGCTCGGACGCGGGAGGAATAAAGACTACCGCTAAAAAAGACGGTGACCACTATATCCTTAACGGGACAAAACAATGGATAACCAACGGCGGGGAGGCTGAAATATACACGGTGATCGCCATGACAGATAAGACCAAGGGCCCCAGAGGAGCCAGTGCCTTTATAGTGGAGAAAAATACTCCCGGTGTGAGTTTCGGAAAAAAAGAGGATAAACTCGGCATCAGGGGTTCAGCGACGAGAGAGGTGATATTCACCGATTGTAAGATACCTAAAGAGAATCTGCTTGGCAAAGAAGGCCTTGGGTTCATAGTAGCAATGAAGACATTTGACCATTCAAGGCCGGGCGTGGCCGCGCAGGCGGTAGGTATAGCTCAGAGAGCCCTTGATGAAGCGGTTAAGTACGCGCATGAGAGAAGGCAGTTTGGGAATACTATTTCGTCTTTTCAGGGAATACAGTGGATGCTGGCCGATATGGCTACACAGGTAGAGGCATCCAGGGCGCTTATATATGCGGCGGCCAGGATGGTTGATTCCGGGGCGAAGAATATCGCCAAAATATCGGCGATGTCAAAGATGTTCGCTTCTGATGTGGCCATGAAGGTTACAACCGATGCCGTGCAGATATTCGGGGGCTATGGCTATATGAAAGAATATCCTGTGGAAAAGTTGATGCGGGACGCGAAAATAACCCAGATATATGAAGGGACGAACCAGATACAGAGAAGCGTCATAGCTTCTGCTCTGATAAAAGAGGGATTGGCGAAGTAGATTTTTCGCGAGATATTTATGAAGATACTTGTACTCATAAAACAAGTGCCTGACACAACGGATGTTAAGATAGATCCGGTGACCAATACTCTGAAACGCGAGGGAGTGGCGGCGGTCATAAATCCTTTCGATATGTACGCGATAGAAGAGGCGTTGAGAGTTAAAGAAAGGATAGGCAGGGACGCGGAAGTTGTGGCAATAAGCATGGGGCCTCCGCAGGCCAAAGAAGCCCTTAAAGAGGCTATTTCTATGGGTTGTGACAGTGCGATACTTCTGAGCGACCGCAAGTTTGCCGGAAGTGATACCTGGGCCACGAGTTATACTTTGTCCCAGGCCGTAAAAAAAATAGGGGATTACAAGGTGATATTTTGCGGGAAACAGGCATCTGACGGTGACACCGCTCAGGTCGGTCCGGGGGTTTCCATGCATCTTGATATTCCTCAGGTGACATATGTGAAGAAGATCGAAAAGATAGATGGTGAAAAAGCGACTCTTGAGCGCATGACGGAAGAGGGGTATGACATAATCGAAACGCCCCTTCCCGCGGTTTTCACCGTGGTAAAGGAAATAAACGAGCCTCGCCTGCCTTCCCTGAAAGGAAAAATGAAAGCAAAGAAAGCCGAGATCCCTGTATGGAGCGCTGAGGATATTGGCTGTGAGGAAGATAAAATAGGGCTTGACGGGTCTCCTACTCGTGTCGTAAAAGTTTTTACACCCGCTCCCAGAGAAGGCGGGCAGATAATAGCCGGAGAAGCCGACGAAATCGCCGTAAAGTTAGCCGTTGTTCTTAAAGATATTGTTTTAGGCGGATAAGTGTTCAAATAAAGGCCCGGTAACGTTTCGGGAAAGATGAAAAGATGCCGCAGAAAGAAATGATCAGAATAGTTATGGATAAATGTACGGGCTGTACGCTTTGCGTTAAGGCCTGTCCTTTTGGCGCCATCACAATAGAAGCGAAAAAAGCCGTGATTGATATTTCCAGGTGCACGCTTTGCGGCGCCTGCGTTGAAGTTTGTAAGTTCAAAGCAATAGAGCTGGATAAAAAAGAGGCGAAAACTTCCGTGGATTTTTCGCTTTACAAAGATGTATGGGTCTTCGCCGAGCAAAAAAAGGGAAAGGTTCAGTCTGTGGCTTACGAACTTCTCGGCAAGGGCAGGGAACTCGCGGATAAACTTGGCGTGGACCTTTGCGCGGTACTTCTCGGGGACAAAGTCGAGGCCGAATGCGCAGAGCTTGTGGCAAGAGGGGCCGACAAGGTCTATATGGTGGATAACCCCAAACTTAAGGCATATCTGGATGACCCGTATACCAAGGTCCTGACGAGGTTGGTAGGCAAGTACAAGCCTGAAATAGTTCTTTGCGGGGCCACGGTTATAGGAAGGAGCCTTATATCGAGGGTTGCCGTTACCATTAACGCGGGCCTTACGGCCGATTGCACGGGGCTTGATATTGACGAAAAAGAAAAAATACTTCTTCAGACAAGGCCGGCTTTCGGCGGCAACATAATGGCAACCATCATAACCCCCAACCATAGGCCTCAGATGTCCACTGTGAGGCATAAGGTAATGAAGGAGCTATCCCCGGATACTTCAAGAAAAGGCGAGATTATCAAGGAAGAATTTTCTCCCGAAACATTTGAGTCACGAACGGTCCTTAAGGATATAGTCGAGGAGATAGAAGAGACGGTAAACCTGGCGGAGGCCGACATTATCGTATCAGGAGGCAGAGGTGTAGGGGCGCCGGAAAACTTCTCCATGATAAAAGAACTTGCCCTTTCGCTTAATGCCGCTCTTGGGGCATCGCGCGCGTCGGTCGACGCCGGATGGATACCTTATTCGCATCAGGTCGGACAGACAGGTAAGACTGTATGTCCGAAATTATACATAGCATGCGGTATAAGCGGACAGATACAGCATCTTATAGGCATGCAGTCTTCAGACGTTATAATCGCTATAAATAAGGACCCGGATGCTCCTATCTTTAAAGTAGCCACCTACGGAATAGTAGGGGATATATTCAAGATAGTTCCCGCCCTCACAAAAGAATTCAAAAAGATCCTTAAGTAAAAAGAAACGCCATAAAGGGGTGTTTTAAAGGGGACAAGCGACTTTATTCTCTGTAGGGAAGATAGTGGGAATAAAGTAGCTTGTCCCATTTATTTTTACTTTTGCTCTTGACTGGGGGGAGAAACATGTATATACTCTAACAAAGTTCGTCAAAGGTATTCAAACCACGCTAAACCTATACAAAATATTCAAAGGATCAAACAATAGAATGATAGCTAACGGTGCGAAACGATATACGGTTCAGAGTGTTGCCGATATACTCGGTCTTTACAAGGGGACCGTCGTAAATTATGAGAAACGAGGCATATTTCCCGAACCGCGGCGTAATCCTATAAACGGATATCGCGAGTACACGGAAGAAGATATAGAACGTCTTAAGACCATAATCGAGGGCAAATCACAGCAAAATAAGAAAAAGTGGGAGGGGTAATGTATTTTAAGCGCCTTGAGATAGTCGGGTTCAAATCTTTTCTAAATAAGACCAGGCTTAAATTCGAACCGGGTGTTACGGCGGTTGTTGGGCCGAACGGTTGCGGGAAAAGCAATATAGTAGATGCTATAAAATGGGTTCTTGGCGAGCAGTCAACTAAGAGCATGAGGTCTACCTCGATGCAAGATGTTATTTTTAACGGCACGGAAAAGCATGAGGCTGTCAGCCTTGCCGAGGTTTCTCTCACTTTGTCCAACGAAGACAGAACACTTCCTGTCGATTATGATGAAGTGACGATAACACGGAGAGTTTACCGTTCAGGAGAAAGCGAGTACATACTTAATAAGACCCCCGTCAGACTTATGGACATAAGGAACCTTATTATGGGTACCGGCATAGGCACGAGTTCTTATTCCATAGTTGAGCAGGGGCGTATGGATATGATACTTTCATCTAAACCCGAGGATAGAAGGCATGTTTTTGAAGAGGCCAGCGGAATAACCAGATACAAAACACAGAAAAGAGAAGCTCTCTTGAAACTTGAGAAGACCCGTGACAATCTTTTAAGGATAAACGATATAATCCGCGAGGTGGAGAGGCAGATAAACTCCATAGAAAGGAAAGCAAGAAAAGCGGAAAGATATAAGGCGCGTTTTGATGACCTGAAAGGCCTTGAGGTAAAACTTTCGGTAAAAAACTACAGAGCGCTGGGAACGGACGATTTATCGCTTGCCGAAGAGAACAGAAAGGTCAGAGAGACAATAGCGGTGTTGTCAGAAAAAGTCGGGGAACTTTCATCCCGGCTTTTGTGTTCAAGGGGAGAATTTAATTCTGTAAATGAGGATATTAACGGGTCACAGAACGACATTATGCGGCTTTCTACTGATATGGACAAGAATAAGCATACTATAGAGGTTAACAGGGAAAGGGTTGAGGAATTCCGCAAGCAGGTAGAAAGGCTGGACCGAGAGATAGAAGAGGCTACTGAACGAAAAGACAGAATGAAAGAACGCCTTTCGGAACTTGAAACAAGATTTGCCGATGTAAGCAAAAAAAGGGAGAACAAAGAGGAAGCTTTCCGTGCCGCGGAAGAGAATATAAACTCACTTTCTCTGATACTTGAGAATTGTTCTCATGACCTCAAACTGAGCAGGGAAAGAACGGTGAACATAGTTTCAGAACAGACCAGGTCAAAAAACTCTCTCATAAGGATAGTTGCCGATATACAAAATTCTGTTTCCCGTGAAAAACGGCTCAAACTTGAATTTTCGGGTGTTACGGATGAAAAACACAGAGTAGAGGAGAAAATAAAGGCCTTTGAAAGCGAAATGGGCCAGGCAGGGAACGATGTAGAGGTAAAGAGGGAAGAATACCGGGCGTTTAACGAGGAATATTCCGCGAAACAGCGTGAACTTGCGGTACTTTTTTCCGAAAGATCTGCCAAGGAAAAGAAGATCAACGAGATCACTCCGCGCAGGGAATTTCTGGAAAAACTTATTTTCGAGAGAGAAGGCGTAAGCGAGAGCGTTAAAGAGATACTCAGGAATTCGGAATCCGGTAACCCTTTATTCTCGGGAGTTGTGGGAGTGCTGTCCGAGATGATAAGTGTGAAAGACAGTTATGAGGAGTCGGTAAGGGCAGTCGTGGGAGACCTTGCCCATTCGGTCGTGGTGGATAGCGCGAATTCCGCCGGACGCATAATGGAATATCTGAAGGAAAACGCTATGGAAAGCGTAGGTTTCCTGGTGCTTGAAGATATAGAAAAATTCTTATCATTTTCCGGAGAGAATAACGGCAATAACAGTCTTGGGGAGTTCTCCCAGGTCATGCTGTCTTCCTCTCCTGAGGCGGAAAAGCTGAAGGAATTTTTTAGTGACATACTGGTGGCGTCTACATCTGAAGAAGCCTTGAATTTTTTGCGATCCGGAGCGTCATCAAGCGTAAGGATAATAGGTGAGAAAGGAGAGGTTTTCAGGAAAGGTTTCTTGAGAAGCCGGAATTATTCCGCGGGGGAATCAGTGCCGCTTTTCGGCAGAAAAGAGAAGGCTGAAAAGATGTTGGCGGAAGAGAATGAAATATCCGGCCAGATATCTTTTCTTAATGCCGCTATAAGCCAGGCCGAGGAGTGGCTTTCGGCCGCGGTGTCGGTCAAGGAGCGTCTTGACGGTGAACTCAGGGAAGTACAGGCTCGTTTTACCGATGTTCTCTCGAGGAAGTCATCGGTAAATGAAAAACTGGATTCTATCGACAGGGAATTATCTGTTCTGAACATGGAAATGGAAGATGAGGCCGAAGGGCTGAAAAGGATGAATGAGGAGAAACAAAGGCTCGAGCGGGAGATCGAGTCTATAGACGGGCAGTTTCATGATCTCCAGTGCTCTATCGACAGGGCGCAGGAAACCATAAAAGAAAATTCTCTGAGACGCGAGGAAACACTTTTTTGCCTGTCGGACCTCAAGGCGGAACTTTCAGGTTTGAGGAAAGACGAGGAGAATCTTTCTGAGAACCTTGAGAGAGAGAAAAGCGTTTTTTCAAGAATAGACGCTGAAGTGGAAGACAAGCTTTTCCGTGTGAACGAAAGCGGGGAAAGGATAAGGGCGTTAGAGCAAGACACCATGTCTCTTGAAAAGACAAATGAGGAGCTGCGTGTTCTTCTTGAAGGTAAAAATCGGGAAATGTCGCTGAAAAAGGAAAAAAAAGAGTCCCTTTCAGCCGAAGTTGAGAGTTTAAGTTCCGTACTCGCGTCGGCGGAATCCGAACTTGAAAAGTTGCGGGATAAGGCGAGGGACGTAGATATAATGAAAAAGGAAATAGAGTACAAAAGAGCGTCTATAGCCGAAAAGATAATGGATACTTACAAAGTAGATATCTCCGCAAGTCCTCTTGAGATAGATCCCGAGACCAACTGGGAAGAGATCTCTCTTGCTATTGAGGATCTCAAGGCACAGCTTGAGAAGATGGGAGAGGTAAGTCTTGGGGCGGTGGAAGAGCATAAACAGCTCGGAGAGAGATACCTTTTTCTTTCAAAACAGAGAGATGATCTTGAGACTTCCCGAGAACAGCTCCTGGACGCCATACAAAAGATCAACCGGACGACCCGCAAGAAGTTTATGGATTCTTTCGAGGCTATAAAGAAAGAGTTCAACGACTATTTCCGCATGCTTTTTAACGGCGGGAAGGCCGATCTTATACTGGAAGATGAGAGAGATGTGCTTGAGAGCGGGATCGATATTGTTGTGAGGCCTCCCGGCAAAAAATTACATAATATAATGCAGCTTTCGGGTGGAGAGAAGGCCATGACGGCGATAGCTCTTATATTCGCGATTTTTAAGGTGAATCCGAGCCCGTTCTGCGTTCTTGACGAGATAGATGCCCCTCTGGATGAGTCAAATGTAGTAAGGTTCTGCAATGTGCTCCAGGAATTCCTTAAACTTTCCCAGTTCGTAATAGTTACTCATAACCGTATGACAATACAGCTTGCCGATGTTCTCTACGGTATTACCATGCAGGAAAAAGGTGTTTCGAAAATGGTGTCGGTGAAGTTCGGCGAAGAAAACGAAGTGATGGAAGAAGCCGCGGTAGGCGCGCCGGCATGATAAGACAGGCGGGCGCCGTGATAAGTAAACCCGAAGAAAAGCTCTTTAAAACATTGGCCGGAACCGGAAAGAGGGTAACGATCTCTTTGGCTGAATCCTGCACGGGAGGTCTGGCCTCAAGCCGGCTTACCGATATTCCCGGAAGTTCAAAGTATTACAAGGGCGGAGTCATAGCTTATTCCAACAGTATAAAGGTCTCCATTCTCGGAGTGAACCCCTCAACAATAAAAAAATTCGGCGCGGTAAGCGCGAGAGCGGCCAGGGAGATGGCTCAGGGGGTGAAGATCCTTATGGGATCCGATCTTTCCGCCGCTATTACCGGTATTGCCGGCCCGTCCGGTTCAAGCGAAAAAAAACCGGTCGGTCTTGCTTACATGGCTTTTTCAGGAAAAGGAAAAACTGTAGTAAAAAAGGTCAGGTTCGCAGGGAGCAGGCAAGAGGTAAAAAAGAAATTCTCCGATGCCCTTCTTTTCTTTGTTCTCGCAAACATTCTCCCATAATCAGTGTGCTTTGTTCATACGTCGCAAGAAGGTTCATTGCCAGATAGCAGCGATAACACTTTGACTGTCGTAGTGTCTTTGCGCACAAGGGTTTGGCATTCCCTGCGAGGGACGCTCGATCTTCCCTGCGAGAAGATCTTCGCTCGACGGACGACCTCGCTCCCCCTATGGCCCGTGCCATAGGGGGCCATGCCCGCTTGGTCGTCCAACGCCCTCTCCGGGAATACCAGACCCTTGTAGCGATAACACTTTGACTGTTGTAGTGTCTTTGCGCACAAGGGTCTGGCATTCCCTGCGAGGGACGCTCGATCTTCCCTGCGAGAAGATCTTCGCTCGACGGACGACCTCGCTCCCCCTATGGCCCGTGCCATAGGGGGCCATGCCCGTCTATGAAAAGATTTGTCAACAGAAAAACTCCCCCCTCCCAGAATATTTCCAATATTCTGCTGCAAATACTACCCACACCGTTTGCGGCACTGC
>JBAYES010000003.1:0-67299 GCA_041667545.1 Candidatus Omnitrophota bacterium
AACCCTGTCTTTTTCAGCATGAAATACATCATACGCCTCAGTGCCTAAGCTCGGACTAAATGCCGGATATGATTCCAGATCACGCTTTGTCACCGCAGGGTGTCCATGTAAAGCAAAAGCCAAACCAAAAAGCTTTCCTTTAGCTTTCCAAAGATCAAGTTTTGCCTTATCACGTTCTCGGTTAAGACGTTTTCTGATTTCTATAACTTTCTGAGATTCCTCATCTTTCAGAGCGATAAAAGCCTCCTCGAGTTTTTCTTTAAGCTTCTCAAGGCTTTCAGAAACCACGTCGAGATTGATATTACATTCCTCAAGTGCGGAATCCGCTTCTTTAACAGCATTCGGATTAACTTTTTCACCGCACATGATCCTGCTTCTGATCTCTTTAGCTCTTTCCTTAGCGTCTTGCTTTTCTTTTTCGCACTGCCTCTGTTTTTCTTCAAGAGCGATGATCTGTTCAGCGATCTCATCGGGCGTGCTTTTGCCTCTTAACACATTTAAAAAATTAAGTTTCATTGTCTTATCTCCTTTTTTTAGGTGCGGTTATTGATAATGCTTCTTCAAACGGACAGTCCGTTTCATTTTGGTATTTTCTCGCACGCCAAACGTGATCAAGCTGTTCTGCGATTACCACACTGCCTGAATCTGCTTCTTTTTCCGGTGCGGTCTTACTTAAAGCGTCAGTTAACGTGCATTCAAACTTCTCACGGTACTCATACGCTTTCTTTAAGTGGTCAAGACGGACATCGCCTTCACTCGCCATGCTATCGTTCTTCTTAGCAGTCGCCTGCAAGGCTTCTGTGAGTGAACAGTTATGCCTCATCATATAAAGATTAGCGTCAATTAAATGAACGAGTTGTTTTTCTTCAGTTGACCCCGGCACATACCGGCTAATCATCCCGCTTATCGTGTTTAATAAATGAGCTTGTTTCATTTTTTATTCCTCCTGTTTTTTTTGTTTATCCACATTAAAAATCTCCCTAATTTTCAATCTATAATTACATCATTTTCACCCCCTTTTCTGATGATCGTGAGCGTTGTGAACGTCGATTCCACTACTTTCTAAATCCCTCTCTACGCCTCTTTTACACCCCTTTTTTGTGACTTTCCTGACCTTTTCCCTTATATTTTTCTTTTTTTAGAACAGAGGGGTTTTTACGTTCACAATGTTCACAAACTACATAACTCCTCGTAGATTAAGGAGTTAACCCCTGAGCGTAGGTGTGACCGTAGACTTTGGACGTTCACAACATTCACACTTTTCAGTACGGTCTCGGGTCCTCACGGTCACAACGCTCACCGACGTTCACACCGACGCTCAGACCATTTTCAAAGAGCGAATTGCCCTTAGTTTTTCGTAAAATAAACAGCTTCCTGCCAGTACCGGCTTCACGTTTATTACTGCGTAAAATATCAATTCCCACACTCCTCATAACAGGTGCGATACGCATAAGTTCAGAAGCTAAAGCCCTAGCATTAGCGGGAATTGTTTTATCGAACCCTGTCTCCGGCTGAATACTTGAAAGAAGCGTAGTCGCAGATCCTGCCCATTCACCGCCGTTTGATTCCACAAGATAAGTAAGGCGCTGGGCGAGTGTACTTTCTTCGGCAGTATCTTCCCATTTATGATCAACTGATTCCTGATACTTCTGTAAAAACTCATCCGGAGAAAAACCTAAATATCCCGACAAGCCTGATCCCCATTTAGCGAAATCTGACATCCTGAACCGTTCATACCCTGACACTCCGTCAACAACAGCCATAGCTTTTGAAAGGGCGGTAAAGAACCCGCCAAGAATACCCGGCAAAGAAGCCCGCCACTCATCAGCAATTTGTTTCTCGGGTCGTGTCTCTTTTAAGATAGGAATATCGAATATTATTGATCGATCTAAAAGGTCGGGTCGGCAGATAGAACTGCCTATACCGTTTAAAACAAAACATCTGCGGTAAGTCCTTATAAATTCTTCGTCATTAGTGTAGAGTGACCGTTTCATGTCGCCTTCACCGGTTACCGCACGGCATAAAAAGTCACTGAACCATTCAGACACACGAGAGAGGTTGTCGAAGTTATTTACCCAATGCTTATCAGCAATCATCTGTGCCTGTTCTAAATCCTTAGGTGCTGAAATTGACATTACCTTTGACGGATCACATAGGCTCTTAACCAACCTTGAATTATTTGATTTGCCGGTACCTTGCTCTCCGATCTGAACAGGGATAACATGCGGAATATCAGGAATGAAGAACGTAGCAACAACCGTCATAAAAAGACAAGCGTCATCTTTATTTATATTGCAGAAGTCCAATAACTTTACCGGATCATATCCCTTAACCGGCATAACCTGCTCTGATTGGTGAGGGTAACGCTTAAATATCGGCGGTAGAAAAACAATCTCCCAACCGTCTTTTGTAATTACAACACCCCGCCAGTCTTTAGTTGTTAAATCGTAATAAATCGCTCCGTTATACCAGCCCACACGGTTATACAGCTCAATCTGGCGACCGCCTTCACATTGTGCCTCGACCTGAATGCGTGCCTGTTTTAACGCTTCGTTGCCCGGCGGGTGACCAAAATCCCTACGATACCGCATAGCAAAGCAGTTCCTAAACCGTGAACTGCTCGTCTGGCAAACCTCAAAATGCTTATCAAAAGGAAGGACAACATAGGGGTTACCCTGCTGATCAGAAAAATATTCCGTGATGATTTCTTCGCAATCTCGGGTTATTATCTCGCCTTGAGTGAGCTTCTTTTGCTTAGGCGATTTTGAATCGGTAAATTCATTCTGCGTGTCCTGAATCGCTTTATCGATAAGACTTTGACCATACGTCTTGCCATCACTAAAATGCTTCTCATCCCACTTAGAACGCATAAGACCGGACTGACGGAACAAAGAATCCATAGCCACCGAATTCTTGCCAGTCCAAAAAGCGAGTTTATTGCATAAAGCTAGATCCGCCTCTGACTGGGAAGGATAATCGTCCTGCCATTTGCCTTCATACAATTTCAAGAAAACATCAGCGTCTTTGCTTTTTCTGATCCTGTTAAGGATAAATTTTATTTTCTTGTTATCCGAGTCCAGACTTTCAAGATGTTCGTATAAGGCTTTGAGTTTATCGGGGCATTCCGTGATCGTATTATTACAACCATCAACTATGTCCCCAGTCGTAATAAGGAATCTACTCCCCGAATACATCTCAACATTAAATGAGCTAAGCTTGCGATCTCGAGGAAGTACGCCTTTACAGATGATATGAATACCTGTTCCGCTTACTGAATATTCTGTGTAGCTATTAATCTCGGATATTATTTCTTTAGCAAAAGGCGAGATAATGCCATCTGTGACGCAGTTATCAATATCTATGCCCACATACGGCAGATTGATAGCAAAGCCGATAGCGTCAAGATTATCCGCTCGCTTAATGACCTCATCAAATGAATGCCATGTTTTTGGATCATTACACCGGGCGTTTTTACCGGTCAAAACATCAACAGGTATCTTTTTATCCTTCTTGCCTTTTTGTGGTGTGAATTTGAAGCCTACCCAGATCGGCAGGTCTTTGAGAACTTGAGGAATATTTTCCCTGTTCTTCTCTTTTCTTCTCTCTTTCTTCATTTTTATGCTCCGTTCTGAAATATAAAGTCTTTAACCTTCCTGTAACATTGAAATAACTGCTCCTCTTTGGAGTTATTAAAAAACTTATCCGCCAGCTTGCGTGTTTTCTCGGCATCACCAAAAAGAATTCGTTTCTGCCTGCCGGAACCGGATAAGCCTTTCATGTCGCACCCCTGTGATACGAGGTACGTGGCTAAATAAATATTTCCCGCTTCAAAGTAATTTTCTTCCATAATTCTTTCCTTTTCTTTGCCTGGACTAGGTACATACAACTTTTTTTCTCGATTTGTTGCACCCATTTTCAGATATACGACGCGCCCCCGAAAACTGTCGGGATATATTTCCTTCATAGGGTATATACGACGTCTTTCTTAATTCTGTCCCCCCCATACATACAGATTTTCCTGCCAAAATGTCGCGCTTGATCTTGAACTTTTTGCCCCTCACTATATACATACAGATTTTTTCCAAAAAGTGTCCCCCCTTAGAGCGTATATACGTAAAAAATCTTCAAAATGTTGCAGGTGTTTTTAAAATTTTTCATCACCACCACCCTCAAAACGTATATACGGAAAAATTTCTCAAAGTGTCTCACTCTTTTTTGCCTTTTTTCCAAAAACCTCTCCTTCAAAACATACATACGTCAAAATTCTTCAAAATGTTGCAGACTAAATTACAATTCTTGCTCCCACCGGGTACATACAACTTTTTTTGCCAAAGTGTCTCAGCCGTTCTAAATATACATTCCCCATAATTCTCAAAAGTGTCGGGATTATTTTCTCCTCAAAGCGTATATACCGAGTTTTTCCAAAAAGTGTCGGAATTATTTTGCCCATATTCGTGTATTCAGGATTTTTCCGAAAAGTGTCGGAATTATTTTCCCCCTATTAGTACATTCCGGTTTTTTCCGCAAAGTGTCGGAACTTTTTTTATTTTTTCTGCAACAAATCAGGAAAAAAAGTCGTATATACGTATTAGGGTGGGACACTTTCGCTAAAAAAACTGTATATACGCAGTAGTAGACAAATTATTTAAAGAAAATCCCGACACTTTTGGCATTTTTACGGAATATATATATATGGGGGTATTAGCTTGACTTGTCCCAAGGAGTGTTATAGGGGTGTTGTATTAAGGAGGTTTGAAAAATGAGTGCAGAGAAGAAAAGAAAAAAGTTCGTAATTTACACACGCTGTTCAACTGATGATCAGGCAAAAGGTGACTTCACCACGCTTGACGCACAGGCTCACCACTGCCGGAATATGCTTGAAGCGTTCGGTTATGAAATGGCTGATTTCGGTGATAAAGGTATTATTAACGATGACGGTTATTCAGGCAAAGACCTGAACCGCCCCGGAATCCAGTCAATCCTTAAAGACATACAATCCAAAAAGTCGTTTGACGGAATCATATTTTTTAGGCTTGATAGGCTCACCAGAAACCCTCGTGACCTTTACGGCATGATCGATACCTTCAAGGCTGAAGATATAGCCTTTTTATCCGTCAGAGAGAATCTTGATAGCACAACAGCCATAGGCAGAGTTGTGATCGGCATCATCGGCTTATTATCAGCCTTTGAGCGTGAACTTACAGGCGAACGTGTAAAAGCTTCAGCTATCGCAAGAGCAAGACAAGGAAAATGGGTAGCGGGTAAACCGCCTTACGGATACATACAAGTCAAAGACGGTGAAAGATTATCAAACGGTAGACAACCACACAAAATTGAACTTGATAAAAACCTTGCTCCTCATTTTAAGATGATCTTTGAAATGGCGGCTGATAACCATTCGCTCTCAACTATCGGCAACGAACTTATCAAAAGAGAAGTCCCCACAGCAAACGGCAACCTCTGGCGTAAACAGACTATTGCTAAAATACTAAAGAATCCATTTTATAAAGGAATGATTTCATACTCAGGCGAGATAAATAAAGGCAATCACGAAGCAGTTGTAGATGAAGAATTATGGAGTAAAGCAAACAAGATAATATCCGCAAGCCTACCCGGACACAGGTTCTTGAAAACAACTCTGGACTACAGCCATCTGTTAAAGGGCATTCTGTTCTGCGGAAAATGTGGGAGTTATTTTGTATCAACACACGCCCGAGGCAAAATGGGCAATAAGTTTTATTATTACGAATGCAGTCGAGCAAGACAAAAACTCGGATGCGATACTAAGCGCATATCAGCAACATCATTTGACCGGGCGGTTATTGACTTTTTAGGCAGGGCGTCCGAAGACCAGAATATTATTGTAAAAGCTATCGGGAACGCTATTGAGCATTCATCAACACAACTCGATAAATACGATAAGGAAATCCGCCAGTTAAAAAAGAAACTCGACAAAGCCAAAGACTCTGCTGATAAACTGCTTAACCTTGCCATAGAAAAGGTTATCACCAAGGGACGGACTTATTCAGAAAAAATGGACACACTTGAAACCGAAATCACCGTTCTTGAAGATAAACTCGGAAAAGCCAAAGCCCGAAGGAAAGCCGCTGAGATGACCGCTAACTCGAACGAATACCTGCACGCAAACCTACAGCTTGCCATGAGATACCTCGATCAAGCCCCTCCAGACGCCCAAATCGCCCTTTTAAAGGCACTTATCAAGATACTCAAGGTTTATGACGATCATGTGAAGATGGAAATGTTTATAAACGAACCGAACGATGAACTTGTGCAGAACTTACCACTGAAAGAGCCCCAAAAACAACGAACCCCGCTCCTTCTTGAGGAACAGGGTTCGACTGAGCGTCAACAATGGCGGCTCAGCGGGAACTATAGACGAAAGTCACAACTCCAAGAAATACAACTACTTGTGAAACTTTACAAAAAGCGAAGTATGGGTGCTCTCATCTCATTAGGTAAACCAATCGATACTTCCCGCCGTTACGATAAAGGTATTCTATCACGAAACCGCGTAAAAGCCACCGAAACCGTAGTTTTATAATGGGCCCCGTCGCCTCACCTTTATCCCTCTTAGACACGTGGTACCAGCAAATCAGCTAATGTTGTAGGGGTTAGCATACCCTTCTACCAAAAGTTCTCTAACTCTTGTTTGGCACAAAATGCTTTATCAGCTTCGTCTTTGCTCGAATATGAGCCAAGTTTAAAATGAATAAAATGCTTCGATTTCTCATGAAGCTCAATTCCAACAATTGACCACTTACGATCAGCTCTTTCGCACATTACTAAAATTGATGATTTATCCTTAAGGATTATAGACTCCAAGACTGTGAGCTTGGGACAAATATCTTCATTATCACTATGCGCAAATATTGATCCAACCCTAATATTCTGAAAGTATTCCCCAAGAGGATCATTTCCAAAATCTTGAGGGCAACATGGAAAATAGGCGCCCGCTCGCCACATATATTGTGCACACCATGGTGTTAAGGCAAGATCTAAACCCGGTTCTCCAGCAAGACCAACTTCCCACTTTTGCAGAGGCTTATAAACTCCCTTCCCAAAAGTGCTATTGCAATTGCTGTCACCAGTTAATCTTGCGGGCTTATTATCAGAATTTGCCCAAACAGACATTCGCATCTTACAGTTTTGTGCCTCCTCAGGCGTTACCGTTCGCATCCATGTAAAGTTCGGATCTCCTTGAAGATCATTTAGCATCGAAGGATTTTCAAGAAAAGCCTCAATACTACCGCATAAATATTCAATCTTTTTCCGGGTCACTGGATTTTTAAGGGCATTCTCTAATCGAGTCAACCATCTCAGATTTTCAGGTCGATTATTCCTACAGTTTGTATCAATATGATCTACCACATGATTGGGGTCAGGCGACTCTCCGTGAAAAGCAGTGGCCACAATTCTATGAATGCGAACATTCGAAATATGCAAATATGGATTTGCTGAATTTTCCTTCCCGAACGTCCATTTATTATCGTTGGCGCGCGCACGCTTGCCGTTTACTTGATGCCGCAATACCGCACCGTTGTCCCGGACGGAATATTTTTCGTTTTTATAGACACAAGTCTTTTCTTCATTGAAATTATTTATATCAGCATTCGTCACGTTATTTCGCTCCTGATAGAAGTCTGCTTGTGTGTCCAAAATTCCACGTTCTAGTCAGTTTTCAGGTTAGTTTTCCGGCTTCTATCCTCTAACTATTCACCATCTTCCCATTTTGTCCGACAACAAGACCCTGCAACCCCTGCTTTAGCACGCTTAACCCCAACCCGGATGCCTGTAGACACACAGCCATCATGAATACGCTTGATGTCGTTTGCCCACTTATCCATATCCTCCAATTGAATTTCGTATATCCAAAAACTCCAACATGTCTACTCCCACCCGATCTCGCATGCAAGATATTCCCTGATAACAATTCGAATAGTTACCCCGCTACCCGTGAAAGCAAGATATCGATAGCGTTCAGGCTGAACGGTAATCCACAAAACCGAGCCGGGCTCATTCACAATTAAACGTTGCGAAGCACGGCTACCCACCTCTGGGAATACCACAGGCCTTGGCACATCCTCAAAAGAATCCCTCTTCTCTGAGTCCATAGCAATAAATGGCGTACAAGTAAACCTAACTGGATCACCCAATTGCGGCTCATTCAACTCATAAACCGCGTGTCCGCGCGCCAACTTCAATAGTACATTTTTAACACGAGGCAACTCGGCAGAGAACAATACTCCGTTATCTACTTCTTTTTGAGCCTGTTTGAATTTTGAAACCAGCGCAGGCTTTCTTTGTAAAATTGAACTGATTCTCTTTCGCTCAATAGCATTATAATCAATTGTTCCGCAAACAACGCATTCTATAAGACATGCTAAATACTCTTCATCAAGGGAGAAACTCTCATTACACGATTGGCACGCAAAGGCTACCGATAAATTCGCAGGATAAGGTTTATCCAAAAAAACTTTGGAAGGAACGTGATCTCGCGTTTCTGTTCCTTTCCCGCAATGACAACAAAACCCGGACTGTCTTCTGTCTCCCAAATTCAACAACTGCTCCATTGGCACAATCCTTCAATAATTGAATTTATCATCAGAACCATGTTTAAATTTTATGATAAAAGTGTTTTAATCCGACCCTTAATATTCTCATAAACAGTGGTCAATTTTCTTTTGGCTTCATCCGTCAAGCGTGCAGTATGCATCAAAGCATCGCGTATCGGTTTATATTGCTTGGAATCGTTAGGAAGAGAATTTTGTCCTCCAGTCTTATCAACAAGATTCGCAAGACCCTGCATATCTAAATAACTTATATCGACATCTACGTGACGAATATCAATATTGATGCCACCTGCCACTTTATTTTGTGACTCTCTTCGCTTCCATTCATTAATATCCCTCTGTGCTTCCGGAGATATCGTAATATTTTTTTCGGTGATGAATTTTCTGATTAAATTCTCCGAAATGAAACAATCAGCATAAGATGCAAAGTTAAAGGCCGCATCTCCGGCTAACTCATTTACCCAACCATCGACTTTCTTTTTATTTGTAGCTTCTTTGGGAAGCACAAAATCTTCCGTTACCGCATTGAATAATTCTTCAGCTTTTCTTTCTTTTGTAGATATTATTGCATTATCCGGATCCCCATCGTTGCGATGCTTCCTGCGCCAAGTATCCCAATCGTTAAGAATTCTTCCGATAACTTTGTCGCGGAGAAAATCCAAGAATTCTTTGTATTTAGGATCATCGGCAACAATGCTTTCACGGCTACTGGTAAATCTATCCATTCCGTCGTCCAAATCATTAAAATGGATCTGCCCATATAAGTAGCTTTCCACGACTCTAGCCGTCGGGATATGCTTAAGAATATCTCTTTCCCGCAATCTTCCATTGACAAAAAGATCCACCCCGACCCTTTCGTCCATGGTGATTATCTTCAAATCGCGAGGTTTTTCTACCGAGGCGATAAATCCCTTTATCCCGGCTTCTAATTTGAACTGACCGATCTCTTTCAGTTCGAAACTTTTGCATAACCTGTCGATATATGGGTCCCGGAGATCGTTTATTTTCCACAAGAACTGTGTACGTGAAGCCAGATCATCCAAACACTCATGAGTAACTAGTTCGTCTCCAATATAAATCTTAAAATTGGGATCAATCAGGGAAAATCGAAAGTACAACGCAACGATCTTTTTAAGAAATGCCAAGCTGTGCTTTATTCCATCTTTTATATTTTCGAAATGAATAATAGTTCCCTGATCGTTATCCTTTGTGAACTGCGCAAAAGCGTCCAGCTTCACATCTCCTAGCTGGTATTCTTTCGGAGTCAAATCGTCTGTAATAGCCTTATCCAAACCAGAGTTGTCTATGACTCCTCCTATATAATCACCTCCAGCCTTCTTTGATATGACCGCGATTTTCTCAGCACAGGACAACAAAGCAAGCTTGCCTATACCCTTTCGCCCTATATAAGGCCTGTTTTTATGGGGCGATGAATGTCCGTCCCTCCTTTTGGAGTATCCTATTTTCAAAAACTTATTCTGAAAATCATCAGCCGTCATTCCAATTCCATCGTCCTTAATAAGAAAGCGCCCGTTCTCTTTATCAATATAAATATACACGCTCTCCGCATTGGCATCCCAAGCGTTCGATATAGCTTCCCCAAGCACAGTGGCAAAACTTCTGTACAAATTTCTCCCCAAATGATTTAGAACGCTTAGTGAAATCTCAAACGAAAATTTGTTGGTTTTCTTCATGCTTACACCTTATTTTTTTGCGCAACTAACACAGTCGGAATTATCCTGTAATCGTCACGTAGGTTTTTATCATACTGATATTTTCCTTACGAGTTTTCTTCTCGTACCCAATCTTATCGCAAATATTCTCAATCTTTATTGCAAATTTATCGCAGTCGACCTTGGTCATCGACAAACCCTTGCTGGTGCGAACACTCGTATGCCATTCAGCATCCACATCAAGTGGTTTCTGAGGCCTGTGACCATGAATATTAAAAACTCTATGGTCTGTTCGCGTGATCCAACCAGCGCCAACTTCCGTCACCGCACCCCAAGAACCAGCCATGTCCTTACTGGTGACATAAATAACATAGATTTTTTCGGTTGAATAACTTTCGACGAAAAACTCCCTTAAATAATCCCAGACTGCTATGCCGTCTGGTATCCGGCTTATCTCATCGTCGCAATTCGTATAGATGATATCTTCGGAAGGAACCCGATTGAATAATAATAGGTTGTATATAATATCTGCCAAATCTTTATCCTCTTTGGTGTGGCATATAAGAATCCTTCTTTTCTGTGCATCAAGTTTTCTCTTTATGCCCACAATCGGGAGCAACTCATTCATTTCATCTTTGATAATTTTTTCTACTTTTTCCGGACTAATTTTCTCTGTTCGCCTCAATTCCTTTGTGATTTTCCTCGTTGCAATATTCGAAGTCTCCTTTTTATATCTTTCGACTAATACTCTCAGTTTCTTTTCCTTCTCGAGCTGTTCTCTCATTTTTTCTTTTTTCTTTTCATCATCTTTATAGTTCGCATAAGCTGCTCTAATCGCAACAATATCAGGCAATAATTTCTTTGCGACGAACGAAATCACTTCTTGATATCTCGGGTCATCGGTTTTATACCCCTGCCGATTACTCAACGACATATCGGGCAATTCGGTTTCTTCAAATAAATCGATATGAAGTTGTCCAACCACATATACTTCCTGTAGCTTGTTCTTTCCTACGATCGGAAGTATGTTATATTCACCCAGCTTACTATTGGATAAGAGCGAAATAAAATTATCCGGAAAATCGTCCGTCTCCGCTTTTCTCCCTCTTGTAGTTTTATAAACTCCAATCCATCCTTTGATAATCAAATCATATTCTTTCTCTTCCCCAGTTTTATTTCTGAGCTTCATAAGCCTCTTTTCTTCATTACGAAACTGCAATAGTTCTTTTCCTTTCTTAAGATAATCGTTTTCGAAATATTTGCTCAAATAGTTAAAACCGGAGCCAATGATAATCAAACCTCCAAGCTCCTTGATCATCTCTCGATCAAAGCTATCAATGATCATTTCATTGTTGTCCTGAATAATATGTACTCGAAAACTTTTGTCGATGAGAGGAAAGATCTTCAACAGGTTTCTCTTGATCGCATCAAAGGACTTGTTCAATCTATAGCTTGGGTCTTTCATTATTATTGAGGTGCCGTGCTTTCCAATTTTTTCGAATTTTATGTCCTTTTCGCTCAAAGCCTCCAAAAGTCTATTAGCCGCGATATGTCTCGTAAGAATAAATCCCGACTTTTCCCCGGCCTTGACCGACATAACCCATACGTTTTCGGAAATAGAAATAGCCGCTAGTTTTCCGATACCTTTCCTCCCAATTTTCCTGCGCCCGCTCCCCGTGTAGGCATCTTTTTGTGTCGTTCGAGTCTCTTCTGCTACATGCAAATATTTATTCGTATCTTCCGGATACCTCATTCCAACTCCATCATCTTCAACAATTATGGAATCGGATTTCGCTATTATATATACATTTTTTGCATCAGCATCGTAGGCGTTTGCGATCAACTCAGCCAGAATGTAATAAACATTCGTATAGAGATGGGGCCCCAAAAAATCCAACAATTTTGGATCGAGTTCAAGCCTGTATTCGCGCTTTGATTGATCAACCATGGTATTCCTTCATATGGCGGATGATGCTTCTTCCGATTATTTCTCCGAGCCTGACAGGGACTGCATTGCCTATGTAAACTCCTATTTTTCTGAATGAAAATGGCGTTTTTCTATCCCAAAATTTATACTTGCGTGGGAAAGTCTGCAACATGGCTCCTTCTCGTAGGGATAACGCCCTATCTTGCTCGGGGTGGCCGAAGCGCCCTGTTCCGAAACTATAAAATTGAGTGGTTATCGTTGGGGAAGGACAATCCCATCTCATCCTTGAATAAACCGAACTGTAAGTCTCCCCCGACTCCTTTTGATGACACTGGGCCCGCAACCCTTCTTCCCAGTCCTTCCAACTCCCTCCCGGCTTAGACTTTCGTATTCTTTTAAGATTGATTTGTGTAAGCGTTGCGGAACGATGAAGAAAATCGTTTCTCGAAATCGTACCGGCGTCAATCAATTCGAGTTTACCAATGGTATCGGCAACCGTTTTATAGTTCTCGCGTTTACGCGTTGCTGGCAACAACTCTATTTTGCCCAGCTTTGATGCCAACAATACTAAACGAGTCCTGTTTTGCGGAATTCCATAGTCAGGACAAAAAACCGATTTCCATGACACGAAATACCCCTCATCTTTGATACCGCAGACAAAATCCTCGAAAACTTTGTACTTAGCCAGCTGTGGAACATTTTCCATAGAAATAATCGTTGGCTTTAGCTCTTTGACTAACTTCAGAAAATGATACAAAAGACCCCACTTTTCATCTTGGTCTCTTTCTTTATTTTTTTGTGTGTGCTTTGAAAAGGGTTGGCAAGGCGCACATCCGACCAAAATCTTCAGATTTGCCGATCCGTATAAGGCGTTAAGCTCCGTTGCTGTAAAATCTTTAATATTTTTAGCAATAAATTTTGCATCATTATTTTTCTCATATGCAAACTTGCAAGACTCATCCAGATCCACACCCGCCGAGACTGCAATCCCAGATTTAATCAATCCATGGGTCAACCCACCGACGCCGCAAAACAAATCAACGGCAACCGCCGATGTTGCTTTTTTATTATATTGATTTCGCATTCCCCATCCTCTCCCAATTCAAGTCTTTCAGATCATGAAGCTGAAAAACACGTCCATAAAAATGAACCTCTGCAATTTTGCATCCCTATATTTTCAAGAAACAGATCTGATTTTTTCCCGGACTCGCTCTGCAATAACATCAGCCTCTTTGAATAAATCCATGACTTTATTCTTTATTGAATCTAATCCCCCTATCTCGTCAGGGCAAACCTTTTTTATTTTTCCGTAGTCAACTTGAGCAGGAAGATATTTCTCAAAATACCGTTTAATGGCTTGAATTTTCAAAACAGCGTCAACGCCGTTTTTCTTTCTTAAAAAAACTTCCCAATCCCGGTTTCCTTTTTCAGAATTGCATTTTTTACAGCTTGGCAAAAGATTGCCGATTACATGGCCGTATCCGGAAAATTTGAGATCCTTTACTAGACCAAAAACGTGATCCCAAGTCTCCGCCTCTGTCCCACAATATACACATAACAAATCCTTCTCTGGATCTTGACCGAGCAAGGCAACAGCTTCTTTGACTGTTTTAAGATCATACGAATCATTCGGAGCGATAGCGGAAGCGAAGGCATGATTTATCGTAGTCTGCCTTTTTTTCATTATTGAATACGGCTGTAAATGTGTCTTAATGCTCTCTATTTTCATACAACACCGGTAATTTTCTTCAAACTTTTATCCAAACTACGCTTTATATCTTTTTCCCACAAACGGATTACCGTCCACCCCTCCCCCTTAAGCGCTTTGGTAACCTGCCTGTCTCTCTGCTTATTCCGGGCAATCTTCTGCTCCCAATAACCACAGTTTGACTTCGGCATAATGCACCGGGTCCGGTGTCCATGCCAAAAATCCGAATCGACAAATACGACTACCCTTTTTCTCCGGAAAACAAAATCCGGCTTGCCAGTAATCGTTTTTACATTCTTTGCAAAATATATCTTTTGCCTTCTCAGCTCTTTAGCAATCAAAAGCTCCGGCTGAGTTCCTTCAGACCGGATATTCTGCATATTTTTCCTGCGTTGTTCAGGCGTCAAGTTATCCATCTACCTGTCGACCTTATAAAAATTCTTTCCTTCCGGAAGTTTAATATTAGGTATCCACAACGGCTCGCCGTCCCATCCCTTGCCCTCCTCGCCGTTAATTCTATAAAGCGTAAGAACCGGCACATCCCTGACTGAATCTCCCAGCGACCGATCAACCGGAGACAGCAACGTCCCGGTTCCTTTTGATATACTGCGGTCTCTCCTGACAATCAGCATTGCTTTATTATCCGCATGGCTCGCTTTCAGCGCCTTGATACAGTTCACGAAAGCCGTATTTGACCAGTCAGATTTGTCTTCACTCTCAAAATTCTCCAAAAGAGTAATAACCCCGTTAAGGGTGGTTTCATGCATTCCCTCTCCAGAATACGGAGAAAGCATATCATCGACCTGCCTGACGTGTTTTCTTTTAGGAAAATTCGGGAAATAATTTACCCCGCCGACAATCACATCCATCAGCTTGCTGTCTACCACATTCGATCTTGTCGGCTTAATCCCCGGGGGATAAAGAAGACTTATATCCTCAGTACTGGTACTGCTTATCTGGCCTATTAACGCCCTGTTGCCACTGTTTAATTCTATAAAAAGCTTTAACAGCGACGGCGGAATAAAAAAACGCATCAAGTCAGGGTCCCGGTCGTATCCGAACATCCGGCAGTGTTGCCAAAATGTATCCGCCTGAGGCGCTTTTGCAGTTCGACAGTAGTAAACCGTATGGAGCGCGGGAAACGTAACGCCTCTTCCAAGACTGTTCCCGCCCACAATAATACTCATTCCTCTTGAACAGTCGACCTCGTTGCTTCCAATTGAATTCATAACAAAAATTTTTATCTGTTCCTCGTTTAGTTTCTTTTTGAGAAAATCGTGAATCTTATCAAAATCTATAGTCCCGGACTTTGTTTTTTGAAGATCTTCCCAAGACTCCTTGAGAAAATCCCCCATCTTATCTTCAGATACAGCAAGAAGCATTTCGTTTAAATACTCTCCAAGTCTGCGGGCAATGCGAGTATGGTCTGCAATCCTGACACTCGGATGGACAAGAAAATTGCAAGCCTGCGCGCTTTTAGATAATAAAACGTGCGCCCCTGTCACTAAAAAAGTTAACAGCGACATCCGAAGACCTTCGGCAATAATCTTCCCTTCGTCTCTCAGCTCGTCTAATTCATTTTCCGGAGTAAGTCTGATACACGGCGAAGGCGGATCGCTGTAGAAAAAACTGCCGCCGAGATACCCGGGCCCGGGCGCGAAATAATGCACAAACGACGGCCTCCACCCTGTTGTTTTCGACTGAAGAAACAGCGACTGGGGCGTAGCCGTCACCTGAAGGTACATACTGCTGTTGGCCAGCTTCTTCATTCCTTCCAAGTGACGGTTAATTGTGCTCTGCTGTTTTTTATTAATTTTTGTATTCAGGCTGGCGGCGTCTCCCTCATCATCAATGATAAACAACGGACGGCCTTCACAGAACTTTGACGATGACAAATTGTCTTTCCAGCGCTTAAGAACTCTGTTGTTCTTTTTAATCACGATCATCACAGGCTTGCGGATTTTTGACTCCATAAATTTAACATCATCGTCTTCCCCGCACACGATGAAAGTATCCAGCGCATGTTCCGCCCGTTTAAGCGTCTGCTCATGGAGATATACGTTATCCGTAGTAAGAAAAACAAAGATCGAGAAACCTTCATCAGCTGCGGCCGAAACAAGGCCCAGCACTTGACTTGTTTTCCCGCTTTGAACATTGCCGAGAAGCAGTCCTGTTAAATGATCACGGAATGAAAACGTTTTGATATGCTTTGGGATTAAGACATCAATAGTTTGCTTTATCGACGAGGAAATGCCGGGAGAGGCTGTTTCAATTTTCTTTAGGTAACTTTCAATGTGAATCCCCATTGCCCCTCCTGAAATCCAGTATCCATACGTCAGGTTTTGAAGTGGCAATCAGTTCAAAATTGTCCCTTCCGTAACGCCTGAGCGTGTCTGCTGTAACCGGTTCGCCGACCTTAAGGGCTCCGTTGTTCTCAAGACGTCCTTTTATCCATCGGCCTAAAATCTTTAGATCATCAGCCGATCGGAAATTCTTGCTGTAATCGCCACTGATTTTGCATCTAAATTTCCAACCGTCATCAGTATAGACCGTAATAATGCTCTCCCTGTCGGGATATCCTGCTTTAGGATATCCCAGCTGACCGGTGATATCGCTTGAAACGATTAATTCGACCTCATACCAATGCCTTGGCTTAACAAACCCTTTTCTATTTTCTCTCCCCTTGCCGAAGAATACATTCAAGTTACTGTGAGGGGCTTCCTCTGCACCTTTAATGGGAATCTTAAACGCTGTCGGCGTCCTGTCTAAAAGAACCGCCTGCAATTCTTCCTGCGAAGGCTTATCCACGCCTTCATGCCCGTCAAGAAGACTATTCTCGCTCTCAATAATCTTAGGCGTATATCCCTCCAGCGGGACGCTGGCTTCACGCGACAGACGAATAATAAAATCATTAATTTCCTTTACAGTGCTTTGTTCATCCAAAAGCAGATCTGCTTCATAGTGATTTTGGCTGTCGAGAATACTGCTTAAATTCGACGAACCTATCAGCCCGGCAAACGGATTTGTTTCTTTAAGAAAACTGTACACCTTTCCATGAAATTTAAATGCATTGGCGACCATAACACCGCCGATTTTATTTCCGCGCAAATATTCATCGAGATATCTCGCGGCGTCAAACTGCGACCGGGTAAAACCATCAAATCCGTGCATGCCGATCACAATTTCCAAGAAAGATTTCTTATTCTCTTCAATGATTTTCTTAAGTTCAGCCAGCGCATCGGCAGAGATATACCCTGAAGCAATCCTGATGCCGTCGGCATTCTGAATTAAATCTTCAAAACACGTGATCGTATTCCTTTTAGAAAATCGTACCGGCGGGATATTGGATAAAAGTAATTCCATTAGAGAGCTCCTGCTAAAGTCTGTTCTTCAATAATATGCTCCATACGCTTTTTGACAGGAATATCCTTAAATCTGCTGTAAACCTCTTGGAGATCTGTATTTTCATAGTCTCCTGTAAAAAGCGGCATTAAAGCCTTTGCTAATTCTGCAACCCCCTGGGGAGGAACAGCATTTCCAATCTGACGCCTTACTTCGGCAACAGAACCGACAAACTCAAAATCATCAGGGAATGACTGAAGTCTCGCCCGCTCACGGTTAGTCAAAGGTCTTGGATCCGGATAATGATATCCCCATGTCCCGCCCCCGCCAGCCGCAATAATCGTTTTGGCCGGTTCGTTTCTGCTGATACGGCGGTATACGTGACTGATCATTCCTTTAACATAATAAGGACTGTCTACAGGAACATTCGTGAAGTTGCCGCCTTCGGGAATAAGTTGAAGCATTTTTACCGTCTTTGCGGCAATGTTCATTCTCTCATTATTTAATTTAACTTTACCAGCGCCCTTTAAAGCCGCACCAGCTGTGATATAAGGTTTTTCTACCGAAGGTCCGTGCGTAGGCCGGGGATGGCAAAAATCGAACCCTGTATCGATGCGTATTCCTACAATAAGAACGCGCTCTCTGAATTGAGGCACTCCATAGTCGGCGAAATTATACAGCTTAGGCTTAACTATATACCCCGGGCTGATTTTTTCAAAATCACTTACGATTTGCTCAATCGCCCTTCCGTTATTTGCCGTCAACAAGCCCTTTACATTCTCGGCAATAAAAGCTTTCGGTTTTTTTGCGTCGACAAAACGAAGAAAGCTTTTGTATAAATTCCCTCGTTCACCGTTAAGTCCCGGCCTTTTCCAAATCATCGAAAAATCCTGACATGGAAATCCTCCTAAAATTAAATCGCAGTCAGGAATTTTTTTGCTTTTAGGATTTACTTTCTCAATATCACCACAGTGCATAACACTGCCTAAATTCCTCTCATATGTGGCGGCTGCCCATTCGTTAAAATCGTTTGCCCATACAACCTCATATCCCTGTTTGTGAAAACCAAGATCGAGCCCGCCGCATCCGGCAAACAAAGATATAATTTTCGGTACATAGCTTTTTGATTTCGTCATTCATTGCTCCTGTCAAAAAAATAAACCGGCAGTTAATGCCGGTTTCAATTTCTTTTTCTTTTCCATTCCTTCAAATCTTTTTCGATCAGTTCTCGTATAATTGATATAATAGAAGCATTCTTATTCTGCTTCTGCAGTTCAAGTGCCTTTTCCTTTAGAAAGAAATACTGCTCCTCGCTGATTTCTATTGTGGTCTTTTTCATTTTGGTTCCTTCTGTGGCAAGCATAAGTACACCGTCCCCCTGTTAACCTATATTGCTATATTTATAGCAATATAGGTTACGGATGTCAATTAGAAAGTCTTGAAAGGCCCATAAAAACAAAAACCTCCGCTGGTAATTTGCGCCAGCGAAGGTTTTGCTTTTTTAAAGTCCGGGATTTATTCCTTCAAACTCGGGACTATTCATCGCTATATTTATATATCTAATGTATCACAAATCAAACAGAAATCAATTTTTTTTTATCAATAGTAAGTTTGCTTTGAAATACACGTTGACCATCTCCGCGGCGAACTTCTGTTTGCCTCCGATATGCCAGTCGGTGTTCTGCTCCGGATCCAGATTCGACTTGTAGTCGTAGATCGTGAATACAAGGCCGTTGATCCTGCCGACCCACTCGGCCTTGATCTTGCTGTCCGGCGAAGTGCCGAGCTGTGGCGCGCCGAAGACCCGAACGATATCCTCGTAACGCGTTCCTTCCGGCAGGTATCCCTGACAGCCGGTGCCGTCATGGGATACCCCGCCCATCTCAACCGTTAGTTCTATCTCAGCTTTAACTTTCATTCTGCACCTTCTTCTTTCCCCAGCCGGACTTCCATCGGGCTACCGCACCGGCCACGATCGCGTCTATTTCCTGTTGAGTGACACCCGCGGCAAGTGCCTTCATAAGCTCACTTTTATTAAGCACTCTGAAATTCTTGATGCCTCGATCTTTCGCTTTTAACATAAGAGAATGACGGCTTTCCTTGCCATCGGTCTTAACATCCCCGGATCCCTTCTTTGTGATCTTCAATCTTTCACAAATCGCCTGAACCCCGCACTTTGAAATCGGGATTTTCTTGCCTTCCAACTTTGTCATAACTTCCTGCCTGAACTTGCTATTTGCGGGCCCGGCAAGCCGCCACACTTCACGTTCGCGATCACGATCATTTAAACTCACTAATTTTTCAATATACTCACTGACATTCATGGCATCCCCCTTCATAATACCGATTCCTGTAATTTTCCGGTCATAACATCCATCATCTGGAAATGCGTAACGCCCGCATCCTTCCATTGCTGTTCGATCGTGATCGACCATTTGCCCAGCGGCATGACCCTCTGGATCTCCCTGAGTCGCAACTTTGCGGCCGGAAGATGATCGCGCATGCGGCCCGACACCGGAATGTTCTCGATGTACGTTTCCTCACCGCCGTTCCTGACGCTTATATACCGCGTCTTTTTTGCTGTCATATTCTCTTTAACCATAGAAATCCCCTCCTTTTGAGGGGTATAGGGCCATAATGTTTAATAGTTGGCAAGGCTTTTGTCTTAAAAATCTACCCGAACACCGGCTTTGGCCCCGACCCCTTTTCGGTCGTCGGATTCCGCGAAACCGTACCCCTCTACAAACGGATGTATCCCGATCCCGGGCTTCTTTTCTTCGCGTTTCTGATCGATCATAACCTGCGCGCCCGGCTGGGCGATGATATGCGTCTCCTGTTTCGTAGTCTCTGTCGGCATAAAGAAAGCCTTATAGATCGTGAGCCCTATAAGCCCGATCGCCGCTATCCCGATCGCGTAGCGCGCGGTCTTGACCCACGGCAACCATTGAACGAAACTGCCTAAAAACTTGAGAATACTGAACCTTTCCTGATCCGCCATATTCCACCATACCTTTTGGCCTATGCCGCGCCGTTTTCATCTTTGTCAGTAAACAGAAAAACAAAAGCTTTCAACTCTTTAGCAGTAAGTCCGCAGGTATTCTTTATCTTCGTAATCGCCGTTTTAATGTCCTTTTTTGCCTGCGCCTTCTTTTTCAGTTTAACTACCTGCTCTTCGGCTATTAATCGTTTAACCATGATCTCCCCCTAATCCCAAGCAAGACTTACTCCATGCAGTTTTACATCTTTGTTATTATGCGTTGTCAGCTTATATCTCACGTTATTATCCGCGCCCTGCCCGGACACATCAGCAACCGCATGCAAGATCCTTTTCCCTGTGCCGTAATCCCCTTCGTCTGAAAGATCCATATCTTCCCAAGTCGCTCCGTCATCACGCGAAACATATGCTTTTAAATCCGTATTAAGCGCGATACTCTCAACATCTTCTTCCTGCATAACTATACGCACGGTGTCCGGATTTTCTTCGGCTGGGAATTGAGCGCTTTTAAGTTCCATATTTTCAGGTGTGCCTTCATCGTATTCCGATGTAAGCGGAGTGAATGAAGCTGTATGCCTCGCTATGCCTTTAGAGATCCTGAGTTCATCCATACAACCCTTTAACCCGTATCTTCTAGCGGAATAGGTTTCGTTACCGATCGTGACATTTGACGATGCCTGTATGTCGATCGCGCAGGTACCTGAATACACCAATGACCCGTTAATAAATATGTGGAGCTGATTCGTTCCTGTCCCTGCCCGGCATACCTCTATGTGATACCATTCTCCGAAGATCAAAGGTAAAGTTGTCGTGTAATTCGTATCAACGATATACACCTGTATATAGTTTGTCGAAGTTTTACGAATCGTCCACGATACTCCGCCGCTATCGTAATTACTGACTAAAAAGTGTTCCGTCGCAGTTTCCAATGGCTTATACCAGCAATCTATCGAGAAGTTGCCCGTCCCGAACTGGAAATCCGACCCGCCGGGTATTGTCAGATAATCGCTATTAGAAAACCCCTTATACACCCCATCCCCAAAGACCGATACCCAGTCAAGCTTGGATGTACCTACACAAACAACACTGTACCCATTGGCACTCTCATCTATTATGATGCGATTTCGATAATCTTCTGTAAATCGACAAACAACATCAGCATTGCGGGTTACCGTATGTCCGGTATTTCCATCATCGCTAAAAATGTTGCCGTTCGTATCATTAGGTGTACCTTCAAAATGCATGAGTAGCTTGGTGTTTGAATCAGAAACAAAAGCTGTTGTCGGTGGTATAAAATTTGACGTATATCTCGCTGTGTTTGAGATCCTCAATTCTCGCATCCACCCTTTACAGTTAGCTCCGCCACCACCCACTTCTCCAATTTTCACTAATAATGTTCCAGTAATATTTTTACTATTAGTTCCTGTAGCAGTAGCATTGCTCTGAACTCCGTTTATAAACATACGCAGATTACCGCTACTATCTCTGCATGTAGCAAAGTGATACCACATACCCGGGATCGGAGTAAAACCTAACCCTTGATATTCAGTTGTGTTGAGATACGTATGAAACCCCGCAGTTCCGCCTCCATCATATATTGACATCCTGATCCCTGTTCCTGTTCCGCCAGAACCGATATCAACCATGCATGTGCCTCCTGCCGCCCCATCCCACTTAAAAAAACCCTCGATAGTGAAAGCCCCAGTTCCAAAATCCCAATCCGCATGGTCTGGTACTGAAAGCCAACAATCACTTGTTCCGTCAAAATATGCACTACTCCCTAAGGGATTATTTAAATCTTCAGGGGCATCGAAATTTAATAGCAGTAAAGTATTGGCGTCTGTCTCATACGGCAATGTCGGAGCTTCATTCTCTCGCACAGTATTCGAAATTCGAAAATATTTGATCCAGCTGTACGTGTGGCTGTTCGCGATGTTCTCACCGTACCTTAACGCCCCTATACCCACTTTCCCGGTCGGTGATACAGTAGTCGACGAGGTGCTTGATCCTACCAGTTTTTCGTTCAGGTATATGCTGTAATTATTACCGTTTCTTATTATCCTTACGCGGTACCATGTGTTCTGGACTAAATACAATCCTGAAGCCGTGCAAAGTGAATACGTACCTCCCCACCCTATGCTTGAACTACTGATACTTAACCCTAAATATGACGAATCGCTGGTATAGTGAGTAAACGGATATCCTTGCGGCGTCTCGTGGAATAAGATCTCAAACTCTATTGTATAATTCGAGTTCCAGCATGTCGGCGTCCAGTCGATCTTTAAATAGTCCGAATCCCCGTCAAAGAAACCGGCTGTTTTGTTTAACCTGACAGGCATTAACGCGGCGTTATTGCTTGGTGTAACCGTTTGCCCGCTACTTGACACGTCAACAAAACCCGCGTCCGCGGAATAAAACTCAAGCCAAGATAAATGCCCTTCGTCCGCTGTCTGTATCGATGAAAAACTGAATCTGTAATACCGATACGAGGTGCTGTTTGAAAATGAAAAGTATTTCCTCTCGCCCTGACTCCAAGTGACCGACCGGGAATCAAGCGTGGCCCAGTTCGATCCGTCATTTGATCCTTGAAAAGTCCACGCATTGAATGTTCTGGCATAATAACTGTCGTTCTCTGATCCAAGACAATACCCTTTCAATACTTTCGTGATCCCGACACCGAAATCATATGTTAAGGTTTGGTTTGGGCCCTGATGAGCCTGATCTCCCCAATAAGTCACTGAATTCTTGTCCAGAAGTTTGTCCGTATTGTACGCGCCTGACACGGTAAGTGAAGACGAAAAGTTACCCTGATACAAAATTTCTCCGGCCCCGTTAAAATGCATTAAGAGTTTCACATAACTATCCAACCCGCCTCCGCTTTTCAGCGGAGATACAACCCCATCATTAAGGGAATAATTGGAGCTTCCGCCTGAGTCTATTCCTGAACTATCCTCAAACGAATCCACTATGCCGTCGATCATGCCGAATTTTGATAAGCTTTCATTGCTGGCTATCTTGAAAAACGCGATCATGATGTTGCCTTCGATACGATCGGCAAGTTTAAGCCTGCTGTTGACATATTTGATCGTGAAATCATCCACCGAATCACTCAAATCCGTTTCTTTGGGTATCATATATAGCGGCCTTACATCCTGATATATGTACCCATCGTCCTCGTTGGCATCCTTGTCCTCAAAATTAACTATTTTTGTCATTGTCGTTCTGCAATAAACCGTGCATACGGCTATCGCCTCGTCCGGTAAGCCGCTCCATTTCGCTAAAGGCGTTATGTCTTCATCACCCGAAACCCACGCGAGATTCCCGGCACTATTCAAGTACAGGATATCAATCCGGGCATATTCTGCCGGAGCAGTTATTCCCGGAGAATCCCCGCCTTCAAAAACGACGGGTTCTCCGTTACGGTGGATCTGGTTAAAATAATTTTCGACACTGCTGGAAGCCACATTCACTGTCATATCAGCCGTATCCTGCGCTCTTGCCCTTAACGCGGATACGTCTCCCTGAAATAAAGCGCTCAGCGCATTCCTGATATCGCTTGAAACCGGAGATCCGCCTGATACCGGTTTTGTGCTTTCGTTCCCTACCGCCGGAAATATAGCTTTTGCCATAAAATCACCTCAATATCCTTTCGCGTAATAATTGATTTTCCCGGAAGCCTGCGCCATAGCGTTCGCCGGGTCTTTTAACCTCACATCGAATCCTGCCGGTAAGCTGTCCTGATCGACTTCAACCACATATGCCGATCCTGAACACACTACAAGCAGACCTTTAACCTTTATGAAATTATCGAAACTCACTGTCGTCCAGCCCTCACCCGATACGTCTATATCCAACCCTTCCTGCGTCCTGTCATCCACGTCGAACGTAACAAACAATCGATATAGCGCAAGCAGGTAACTCTCATTATTGCTTTTCATGATCAATTTAAATCTGAAATACCTGCCTGAGTACCTGCCTGTAGAGAAACTTTCCCAGTTATCCGGTTCCGGGTCCGTATCGGAATAAGCTATATAGATCTGAACAGATCCACCGGTTTCGTTAAATATCCCTGTCTGTATAGCAATATTAGATTCCAGTATCCCGCCAAGATCGGATGCTTTTGAGATGTATACGGCCTCGTCACCTTCCACTGGTTCATCCCACGTAACTCCCAATTCGTCCCAAAAAGCGGGATCAGTATCCCATTTCTGTTCGGCTTCAATCTGTATGCCTGTTCTGTAATATTCCTCAGAATATCCTTTCATCCATACACGTTCGGCCGGGCCCGTTAAAATACCACCGCTCAGATCATAGTCTTCGGATAAAACGATATTCTGTTCGGGCACTCCGGTTACGTATAAACTGAAAATCGTCATCTCTTCCGAATAGTTCCCTGAAGTATCAACCGCTTTAATAGCGTAATGTTTCTGTCCGGAACTGACGGTAAGAAGATCGTATGATGAGCCGGTTATGTTTTCGGCGATGATCGTGCCAAGCGCCCAATCCGCGCCTGAAAAAGGAAGTTGCCTTAACTCATATCCCCTGAGATCCGGATCCATGACTTCTGTCCATGAAAAATGCAAATAGTCTCCGGCGAAGGAAACCGAGAAACCGCTGACATCACCCGGAGGCGCGCTTTTACCTTCAAGGACGATGTTGCCCTGCGGGCTGTCTCCGATACTGTTCTGCCCTCCGATATCCGATATCGACACAACCGCTACTTTTACACTATCGCCTTCCAACAAATCACCCATTACGGTATGCTTTGTTCCCGTACTCGTTCCCCTCAAAGCCCAAGTCAATCCGCCGTCTTTCGATGTGAATATCCTTACTCCCGCGAAATTCTTCAGGTCATACCCGGACACGTCCGGATTGTTCCATGAAACACCGATAGTGCTTTCTACCGTACCGTCACCCAAAACTTTTATTTCTTCATGTAGCTTTAAATCCGTAACGTTCGGAATATCCCCGGCAAATCCTGAATAGTTATTACTCGGAAGGACTACCGTGGAATCGTCATAAACTGCCTCATCGTATTCGACTGCCGCGATCATCACTTCGTTTTTCGAATCTCTTTGCATCGATAACGCGCGGTAAGGTTTTACTACCTTATTGTTTTCACCAAAAGCATAGGTATCGTATTCCCGCGGGGCTTCGCTGAACGGAGCTGATACCGAGATTTCTGAATATACTCCTTCACCATTTGAAACTGTCCGTTCCTCGATAACGCCGGAGGCGAACTGCACCCGGATCTTGTATGTCTTACCCGGTGCAACCGCCACCTCCCTGTCCAGCTTAACTAAAGATATCGTCGAACCGGACGATATCCTGCCTGAATACCCATATTGCGGCAGATCATGCGAAATACCCAGAATATCCGCGCTCTGAAGAGTTACGGCGTCTATCCCCGCTTTGAATTGGACGGAGCTGTTTATTATCCGGCTACGGTTCAGTATGTACCTGCCTTCTCTAATGGCATATGAGGTTCTTGTCGTTAAAAGCCTTATTCCCTGCTTACGTAACGGTTCTCCTTTTGATAAAGATTCTTCATTGATAACCGCGATAGTTTCGTTCTTATACCCTTTATCTTTATCCATATACTGAACTTCGATCACGTTGGGCATATCTTTGCGGGACTTCCATTCCTGAATAAACGAATTTTCTACTATCGATCCCATGCCGAACATTTGCACCATGCTGTCGGGCTTATCTATCTTGACCTTTATCTTTCCTTCCGAGAAAAATGCCATGCCCCTGAAAACCCCGCAGATCTGATTAACTAAGTCGAGCGCCCTTGATGTGCCGTCGATAACCGCGTCTATCCTGAACCGTTTCTCATAGTAAGTTGATCCATCGCTATCCGTGACCTCCAGTTTCTCCTCACAGTATCGCGACATCTCAAGATACAGATCATCATCGATATCTGCGCTTTCGATATATTCCCCTAACCCGTAGATATTGTTTGTTAATAGATCTTTCATGCAAAATACGGGATTCGCGGAATACATGTTTATATACGTTTCGCCGTCCCAAGAAAGTTCCGTATCGTCCGCCAATAACCTGTATTTTCCGGATACCTTGTCCCAGTAGTAGTCTTCCCACTCGACAACATCGTCCCCGTTCTTTATTTCCGGCACGCTGATCTTTTTGCCCTTCACAAGAGCCGTTATTGTGGGCGTGCTTCCCGAGATCTGATCGGTCGCCAGAAACCTCACTCCTAAAAGCGCCGTATTCGGGTAAATCAGGTCATCTGTCGTAATTTCATCGATGCGCTGTAAATACATTTCATTGATATGTTTCGCGTTGTCACCGTCTTCGCTTGTTTTGGTTACACGGATATCGTATTGCCCGGGAGCTAGTCCTTCTACCCTGTAAACCCGTTTAACGCTGGAACGCGTTTCTTCCGTTATCGACTCCTCCGCGAGTTCCGTCCATTCGGATGCCGCGTGAAGTTTGTAATCAACTTTGTATTTTGCCGTTTCAGAATAAACTCCGCCGTTATTACCCTGTTCATACAAACCGTATGGGAAATTAAGCTGTACTTCTACCGCTTCAACTTCCACATCGGAAGTTGTATAAACGTACGGAGTATCAAAACTCAATTTCGCGCCGATATCAAAACTCTGGTGCAGGTCTTCGAACGCCGGGATTATCTCCTGATCATTCAGGCCATAGCGTTTATACACATCAACCCCGTAAAAATTCTCTATCGGATTATCGTTGATCTTTATGCTCTCGATGCTGTCTATCTCACCGTTACATAAACCCAATAGAACATTGAGATAGTTCTTCTCTCCGTCGTTCCACACAAATTGATTTATGATATTACCGCCGCATCTATGCTCACCGTAGATGATCGGTATCGGCACGCTCACATCCGAAAGCGTGCGTATACCGTCCCACGCGTATGTCGGTGAACTGTCTTCGAAAGTATCTGTTCCGGTACTTCCGAAACTCGGCATTTTGGGTTTATTGGCCGCCTGAAGGGCGTAACTGACTCCCGCGATAGCGATCACGCCTATAAGCGCGGCATTACTCGCGAGGAATGAGAAGATAGCGACAACCGCGGCCCCTATTGCCGCTTTGATTTCATGTACTATAAGTATTTCGTCGCCGTCAGAAACCTGAACGGTGTAATTATTTAACTTTTTTCCGTTATGGATTACCCCGCATCCTTGAGAAGAAAAACCTGAACAGTTCAAACAATCGGATACAGTCATACCGCCGGTATAAACTATTTCGTTTGTCTGCCTGTTCTTCTTCTCCAAAACATTCGGGATATATACAACCCTTATCATTTCGGCATCCTTTTCAATCTATAAAAACCGTGGATCTTTTGTTTCCATGTTTTATCGTTCAAACCTGAAACCACCGTACCCGCCCGGCACGTATGAATAAATTTATTGCCGCTAAGTATTACTCCCGCGTGATCGCATATACCCTGTTTATTTTTGAATAGAACTCCGTCAAACTTTTCGGGGCTGGTTACTTCTTCCCATTCCTTATGGTAGTTTTCGATAAAGTAGTTATTCCCGCCGCGCGGCCAGTCAGAAGGATATCTGTCCTCCGCTATATCGAACAGCTGATACCCCAGATCCTTATAAACGTTTTTCACTAGACCCCAGCAATCAAGTCCCGACATGCCGCGACCGCCGTGCCGGTACGGTACGCCTATATATTTCTCTATGATCATTTTTTCTGTCATCATCTGACAAATATCCTTGATGTCGGTATCGAGGGAAACCCACCAAACCGTAACGTATTATTTAACGCGCGGCATCTCTGCAAAGTTTTATTGCATTCCGTCTCCGGCCCCGTATAGCCGCACTCTTCGCTTTTAAATTTCCATGAACAATAATTGCGGGAATAAGTTCTCCCGGGCAGGTTAAGCGATAACACATCGAATTTTCCGGTAAGCTCAAAAACGGCGTCTTGCTGGTTGGCCTGATAACTGTCTATGTAATAAACGTCCTCAATATAAGCATCCGTATCGTCTAATTTATCCGCGAATACTAATTTGATAGTGACCTTGAGGCCCCTAAGGTCATACACCATTAAATACGATTGTATAAGCCTCGACACATTGCCCAAAGTCACTTTAACCGCGTTTATACTTCCCTGCGCGTTATCTCCTATAAAATCACATCTTACAGGGAATCTGGTGTACTCCACACCGGCATAGGTGATATTTTCATCGTAATCGCAGAAATTCAGGTTCTCACCCACCGCGCCCGTATAATCGTGTATTGTAAAAAGAAGTATGGGCCTATTCGCCTGTTTTGATTTCTCGTTTATGAACCCGTCGCCTGACGATCTCATTATTTAACCTCCACAAAAGTGAACGAACAGTCGTATATACCCGGCGCCTTGTTCGAAAAAACAAAATTATCGTTATCAAACCTGACGGAATATTCAATACTGTCGTTGGGATTTACCCAATCGAACTCTTCGTAAGCACCTTTGCGGGCGGCATAAAACGCCTTGATACTATTTAATTCCGAGAGGGTTCTATTGTGAAACTGTAATGTCCACTTCCTGATCGGAGTATTTCGCTTAGACCGGCGCTGTTCCACGCCATTCTCAAATTTAGTGATCAGCGTTTCGAATTCGATGTTTTCTTCAAAAACGAAATCAGGTAATATCTCAAATGCCGCCACGTTGCCTCCTCGTTACGCGTACTGCCTTAACGCTTTTCTGAAATTGCCGTTAGTCTCCAGCTCTTTCGCTACCGCGTCAGATAGGGTTCTTCTATTACGCCACACATCCTGAGCGTCCCACGCTTGTATAACCTGATTCACGTTTACCGTAATATTCGTTCCCGAGAAGCCTTCCCCTCTATTAATAGCCCGCAGATTATCGGATCCGCCGATATTCCTCATGCCCCGCCTTGAAAGTATCCCTTCTCCTGTTTGCGCTATTATTGGAACTTCATCCGGAGCTAATCCCTGATGCGCTCTGATAATGCCGCCGTTATGGTACTTTCTGACAACACCGCCTGAATGAAATATTTGTCCGACAGGGATACCGAATATTGATCCGCCCGCTCCAGCCAACGCGCTGAACATTTTTATAAGCAATATTTTCGCTATGATATTCGATATCATCTGGAGCATCGCTCGCGTGAATTCGCTGAATATATCTTTGACACTTTTCAATTCGCCGGTAAACACCTGAAAGAAAAACTGGCTGAACGCGTTTTGCATATTACGCGCTGATTGTTTAGCGAATTCTTCCATCGCGTTAAATGAGCTATTTATATTTTTTGCTTGTTTAACAACTTGACCGGCGACATTTTTCAGAACTTCAGATGTCTTCGTTCCGGAATCTCTCACTTTGGCAAATACCAGTTCGTACTGTTCCACCGCCTTTTGAGCACTATCCATTGATGCTAACTCGAAAGCCTCTCTATTTATATTCATGCTCTCAGATAGCCGCTGGATAGCCTCACTGGCTCCTCTATATGTTTCTCCCAAGGTACCGGGCAACTTACTTAAGAGATCATAAAACTTTTGCAATGGAACAAGTAACTTCTGGAATACGATTATTCCTATTTCCATTAACTTGAAAAACCCGGAATATACCTGTTCCAGAAATCCCTGAAAAAGCCCCAGTACATGCCATAATGCCTGACCTACCTGAACGGAAAAGTCAGCCCATCCGGCTTTTAGTTTCTGCATTTTCTCCAAGTTTGTCATTGTTGATGTATCTATCTGCTTGAGTATTTTCTCTCCTGCCTCAAGCGTCGCGTTTAAAAACGCTTGTTTCCTTTCATGCTCAGTCAGATCCTTAACAGATTTTCCGACACTTGCGGCATACTTTTCGTACGCGTCACCAGCGCTCACTATAATCCCCAAATTATCAAGAACAAGTTTTGACTGCCTGCCGACACCGATCGCTATACTCTCAAACATAAACCCGACATCTTTTCCAAACGCTCTTGCCGATGCTCTTGCGATCTCCATCATTTTCGATAATTTATCCGGATCGATACCCAATATCATCGCCTGTGAAGCTTTTTCCATTATTTGCGCTGTAGACATCGTTTCCCCTGACATCCGGCGTAAATCCTGTACCATTTTATCCGCGCTTACTCCAAGTGACGTTGCCAGGTTGCTGAACGCCTGCTTTTGCTGTTCGGCTTTAGCGCCCATTTCCATAAGATCCCATGCTTTACGAAGCGCCATAATGCTTGCCGTAATAGCGGCGGTTATACCAAGCCAGTTCTTTTTCCATGAATTCGCGAATCTCTGCAGGTTGCCGCGCACGCCTTCAAGACGTTTTGTCGCTTCATCCCGCAAACGCAATATGATCGAGAGTTCTTTATTTGTCATGTCTTGAACCTTTCAATTCTTTTCTGCCTGTCCGTCTCGATTGACTGTAGTTCCTTTTCGATTACTTCAAACGCGTCGATCATCTTGGCTGACTGGTCTATCCATCCGCCCGCGTTCGGCAGATACCCCTCTTTATAAAACTGAAATGCCCTTAAAAAGTTCGCCGACTGTCTTGTGACGATCTTAAAAGGGCATCCTCTATACTCTGTTCCGTTAAGCTCCCAGACTTCCTGCCCGGGTACGTCATATTCACATTGGATCTTTCTCCCGCTTAAACAGTTTCGGCAGTTCACGGTGAGGCCGCCCAGATGAACCGCCACGATCAGTTTTTTTGCTCACCCTCCGACAGTTTCGATTCGTTCAAAATTACTTCGGCAAGTTCCTGCCTGAGTTCGTTCGGGAACATTGCAATGATCCTATCCGGAACGACATTTCTCATCTTGCCCGCATAATGAATCGTATCGAACTTTAGCTCAACCGGCTTTTTCGTCTCCGGATCCAGAAAATTCACAAGACCCTTAAGTCCAAACTTGATCGCCGTGATCTGCCTCTTGTTCCAATTAAGCCTGACCTTGGCCTTATCGTTGGGATTGGTCGAACTCATCTCATAGGTACTACTTTCGTCATCCACTTCCGCTCGCAAAACCGGATCCAATAGACCGATATGAAACACGCTCGGGTTCTCTTTGTCCGGATCGAGTTTTGACACGTATTCACGTGTCGCGTTTACATCAATTCCTGTCAGCATGAATATCCCTCCTGTTTATAAAAGTAATATCGCCAGTTCATCATCTCCCGGATCCATCGAACCGGTAAGATCAAACGACGTCTGCGCGAGTTGTATGCCTTCGCGGTCGCCGTCATCTACTTTGTTGTAAACGATACCGGGCGCGTAAAACCTGAACTTGTTTCCCTCGGTTTCGCCATAAGCCAGATCGAGGACCATGGGCGTGTTACCGAACCATTTTGAGAAGAAATCATGCGCCGCGACCGGCACCATCTCCGGATTAAAAGAACCCTGCATATCCCGGCCGGTAATCATGTACGACAGAATCCCTTTTGAATCGTCGATCTTGTCTTTTGAAGCAAGCGTGTTTGATACGTCGATTTCGATCTCTCCGACATTAAGCGAAACACCGTCGCAGGACATGACCGCGTTTAAAAGCACAGGCGGCACCGTACTATCGAAGCTAATACCGGAAAACATCGGCGTATCAGTAACACCGTTTTCAACTCCTTTAAAGCTGAAATCAAGCGTTGCCGGTTCACCAATCTTGAAGTTGTATTTGACCGTTCCGCGGCATCCTTTAAGAAGCTTTGCCACACCGTCTTCATACAAGCCCATGCTCAGTGAAACAACTGAACTGCTTATGGGTTTGATCTCAAAACCCGCGCTCGCGGGATCCGATGAAGCGGTTGCGGTTGCCCCGGAAATAGAGCCGGTTAACGTGTCTCCGGATTCTAACGTTCCGGTTAAAGCTACATAATAGAGCGTTGTGGTGCCGGTCGTTGTCTTTATAACTACCCTGCCGGTCGCCTCCGATGTGCCGCCTGTCACTACTTCTCCGTGAAGATAGGGCCCTCCGCTAATCGCGCCGATCGATATTTTCTTAAGCGCGTTCGACTGAAAACCGCAGGCCCTGACGAGACTCATCCATTCCGGCTCAACACTTATAGATCCTGATCCTTTAAGCTCAATACTGAAATCGAGCCCTGCCGAACGTTTACCGGCGAGTTTTCCCATCTTAGTAAGCGAGGCGCGTACCGGATCGCGCTGATACATCTGCGGATCATAGCTTGCTTTTGGTGAAAATTTCACCATAATACCCGCGTCGGCCGCCAAAAGTGTTTCCGCCACACCTTCAACCGACTCTATTTTTGCCGCAAGCTGGCGTTTTCTCATAAGCATTGACATCGAAATACCTCCTTTAATTCTTTGCTGTTGGATCCGACCTTAAATGGCGGTATCTTATCCTGAGTTCCATAATGATCCCGGCATACGGCTGTGCTTCTGTGGTCTCAAAGGGTGTTGTCCCTAAAATATCAGTATCGACAGCGTCTCCGCCGCGGGTAGGATCAGCCAGAATAGCTTTTTTTATATCGCCCTGGAGTCTATTCAAATATGTATCGGTCGGAACAGTGTCATTCTCATCGGCTACAAAAAATACGTCCAGATACACCGCTAACAAACATTCTTCGAAAGGATGCGGTGAGCTTGATTCTTCTTCATCACCCGGGCTGATAACAACCATCGGCATATCTACCATACGATTGCCGTGCATCGACCAACGCTGGACGGTCTCGGTAGTAAAATCGAAGTTGTATCCGTTATCGATAGTCACACCTTCAAGTACAGTCTTGATATTCTGTAATATCCGCTCTCTAACCGTTTCCATCAGATCTTCCTCAATGCCTTTTCGATAGATTTATTTAAAATATCTATCCGGTAATTCACAAGGCCGTCCCATGTCCGGTAAAAGCCAAGTCGCGGTTTTATCCGAACTTGTCGTTTTAAAACGTAAAGCGGGAGTATCTTCTCTGATCCCCTTTTTATCCGGGCAAGAAAAGTTTTACCTTTGGATTTAATCCAAATCGGACGAACATTCTTCAATTCTTTGGGACGTTTGTAACGAGCTCTCAACTTGCCAGACGGCGTAAACATTTCCGTTCGCGCCGATAGCGGTACCGCAAGACGCTTGCCGCCGGGATCCCTGACCGTTCCTCCGGTTTCATGCAGTTTGGCGATCTTCGATTCCGAAAACACCTCTATCCCCATGCCTTCAATCTCCGGAGCGACAAAAAATACCCGTTTGAACGTGCCGAAAAGACCGTGACCTGACGCGCCTCGCACGCCCGGGGGGCCCTGCAACTGCTGTTGCCTGAACCTCTTTAAGAACCCTTTGCCGATACGATCCAGCCCGTCCGCCAGCTCGAATTTAAGAACGCGTGGCGCGATCTTGAGCGCTCTCTCGAGCGCTCTTGTATCTATCTCTGTCGTTAACTGAACCATACCTACCACCCCACCATTAAATGCCACAGACCTTCATCCCTGCTGGTAACCTCATTGATTCGCGCTTCTTGCTCTATATCTTCCGAATCTTTAAGCCATACCCGGTCGTCCTTTTTGTTTATAGCGGTAACACCTTGTTGCGCGTCGTTTGCGATGTATACTTCGGCCTGCCTTTTGAGCGACCGGTACACGTTTTCTTCGGCCGGTGAAAGTTCATATCTAACAACAACGGCTTTAATCACCCTCGAAACCGTTCCCGATAAATACGTGATCTCCTCCGCGAATTCTTCAGAGTTCAAAAACACCGACGCGCCGTCTTTCTGTATTTGTTCTTTTAAACTCATTTGTCAAATGACCTCACAAGATAAAACGCTAAACTGACAAGCCCTCCGCCGACACTGATCACAGAGATATAAAAAATGCCTTGCTTGAATTTACCCGCCCATTCGGAACTGTCTTTGACCAGCGGCATAAACTCATCCATCTTGTCTTTAATCTGCGCGATAGTTTTTGACAGCCCGTTATCAATACGGTCTTTGATGTGTTTAACGTCGCCTGAAAGTTCCGTAAACCGTATATCGCCTTCACGGAGTTTCTCCTCGTGTTCCCTTAATTGCGCGCGAATATAGTCGCCGCTTTTATCAAGCGCTTCACGTTTTTCTTTACATGTTTCTTTTGTTATAAAATCCGAACTCATTCGGCCCCTCGTGTAAAAAGAGGGGGCATTTAGCCCCCTCTCAGTTTAGGCAATCTTCAAGAGATGAGCGAAATACGGATCGATAACCATCTCATCCACATGCTGTCGCACGCGGAAGATATCGCTTCGTATCTCCTCTGCCCTGTACTGCTCGACAACCGCGTTCTCCGGGCTATCCGACACCCAAAGAAAAGTCCTGCCAAGCCCGGGCTGTGAAAGATCCTGCCCGTCGGACATCACCAGCGCGAGAAGAGCGTATGTATCGCTCCAGATGTCGCCGCTGACAAAGGGTTTTCCCTCTTTGGCAGTATTGCGTATCGCTTTACCTTCGAAGATGTACTTGATCCCGAAGAGATCCGCCAGAGCCGTACGTACTTCTTCGTCGGTAGGCCGCGCCGTATACTTGATGAGATCGATGATCTCGGTATTCGACTTTAGCCGCTCGATGTTTGTTGAGCTCAATACCAAAGCGTTCGGCATGATCCCGCAGTTCGCGCGCACCTTCGCCTTGGCGTCCCTAACCTGCTTGACGGCTTTTGTCGCAATGTCCGACCAAGGGTTCGCCGCGTAATCCGTATAGAGCGGCGATCCCGTAAAGACGCTTGTATCGAACAATAGATCCGCGATACGCTTTTCCTGCGCCTGCAGTACCCGGCGTGTCGTGATCTTGGTCGTTACAAGTTCCGCGTCGAAATCACTGGCGTACATCGACCGTTCGCTGTCGTCGAGCGCGCCTTCAAGCCCGTGTTCCTGACAGTTGTACGATTTGTCCTTCGCGCTGAACCCGTCACGGTTGTAATTGCCGCGTGTCGCGCGTTTCGTATCAGCGTCCCGGGTGATACTTTCCCTTGTGATCGCGGGGAAAACAGATTTTTGTTTCTGTGTCCTGAATATCGGCAGAACCTTCGTGCCGATAAACTCGTTCTCCTGATCAACATATTCCATAACAGCTACCCCAAGATCCATTCTCGGCGTTGCTCTTGTTCCTGAATATTCAACTCCCATGGCTTATCCTCCTCGTTTAGCTTATTTTTATTACCGTTACAAAAACGTCGAAACTTGCTTCGGCGCTTGCCAAGACTTTTAACGCGGAACCGGCTTCCAGTTCATCCGTCTCAGCGATTATCGTCCCGCCGGGAACGATAGTATCATCGGCTGTTCCCTTAGCTTTATTCGCGGTGATATCGTTGGGCGTGGTTTCACCGTCCTGCAACTTGATGTTCGCGGCGGTCGTGTCTCTTGAAATCAGTTGCCAGTCCACTATTTTGCATTTGAACGGCATTGACTCCACTATTGCGACTGCCGTTGTAGCATCGGTGATACCGGTTTTGGCGAACACGACCGGAATAGCCCCGTTGTCATTCTCCGGAACTACGGCTACACTTGCGCCGTCGATATACGATGCTACCCCGTTATTGAACACCCCCTCGATGATCTCACCATCCGCGCTGGCGGCTTCTAACGCCGTCCCTATGGCGCTTCCTACTGCAGTATCGGCAACTTTTCCGTCGTTTGCCCCGTACAGCGTCGCCCCGACCGCGAAAGCTTCTCCCGCGCTCAGCTTAAACGTTCTGCCCGCGGACTTTAGTGCCACCGTGACAAAATCGTTCTGCAACGTTTTTGCCGCGGTAACACCGATGAAATCTTCACCCGCATCAGCATATTCAACCTGAGTTCCGCTTCCCGCGCTTAACTTAACCCGGCGGTATGCCTCAAGATCCTCTCCCGCAACAAACGCTTTTAATCCTAAATTTTCCTGTGACATCTTGCTCCTCCTTATTTTTTTTGAGCGGTTGCCTTGAGCGCCTCTGTCATGCTTCCGCCGTGTTCTTTCTGATATACCCCCGCGCGTTCCAGATGTGTCATCTGTTTCTTGGCCGGTTCTTCTTCATCGTCCGGGCCCAATGGCGGGATGGACGCTTTCTGCAGACCCTCGAGCTGTTTATCCTGAAACTTGATAACCGCGTTCTCGAAAGTCGATCCGTTCTCGATCGCTTCAACGGCAAGGTCGCCCATGTCTTTGAACACTTTCGATTTCTTCAAGATCGATAACGCCCGTTCGCGCTCTTTGCTTTCACCTTCTTCAACTCCAAGCGCGTAAATAGAGTTGTAAAGGCCGGAATGTTCCTCCTTAAGTTTCTCTAACGTAATTTCATCTGGCATTTTCTTTTCCTCCTTGTTTTTGTTTGAACCATACCTTTCCAAAAACGAGATGACCTTTTCAACCGATTCGGGCTGGCTTAAAAATCTGTCCAAAAAAGACGTCATCTCCGCTGACGGCCGGACGCTCTCCGAAAAGAACGGTATCCCGAAAAGGCCGTTATTTGCCGCTGGATCATCGACAACATCCACCGACATGAGTTTCTTGACACGGATAAAAGGCGGTAAGTCTTCGCCGTCTTTGGTTTTCTCTTCGCGGAACTCCTCATCCCAGTGGACAACCATCGAAGAACCGAACGCGTCAGGGTCGCTCTCGGCAAGATTCATGACATAACCGGCAAGGTCCCCGTCCGGTGTTTCATGCGCGGTCGAATCGATATGCAGGTCCGCACGGACAATATCGCCGTCACGCCTGAATTGTTTTGCCCTGCCCAAGAAAGTCCCGAGCGCGGTATTTGACATGTTCGGATGACCGAACCTCGATTTGACTCCGGATCTAACCTTGTTGCCCAGCTCAACAACCGAATCAAGCGCTATGTCATCGAACTCACCCCTTTCGTCATGAGTCACCCCTTTGGTTACAACAGCGAACCCTTCAATAATTTCTTCTTTGCGGTTAACGCGCACACCTCCGCCCCGCGCGATATCAGCTCTGAAATAAATATTTTTATTTGCCATTTCTCACCTCTTTTAAATCGTTTATTGATATGTCCAGCTCAATCGGCATCGACATCCGGCTTCGTGTCTCCATTAGGATCCTCTTCGTTTTCTTCGCCGGTGTTTTTCTGCTTTTCTTTTGCTTTGTTTTCATCTTTAACCTCAAGTCCGAGTTTTTTCATCTTTTCCTGCTCACGCTTACGCTGTTCAAAACTCTCTTCCCAATCTTTGCCGTCCTGCGCGTATAGATCCGAATACGTCACGATGCCGTTTCTTAAACCCACCTCGGCGGCCTGTGCTTCTTTAAGCGGATCTACCCATTCCCAGCCCGGGGCGATCCATGACGCGCCTGCCCAGCGTTGTCTTTTTTCATAAAATGTTCCTGAAGATATTTCTCGTTTTAGATATGCTTCTTCCAATAACATGTCCCAGACCGGCTGGCAGAATTTCTGCGCCAGCCATTCCTGACGCATCCTGAAATACCGCCGCGCTTCCAAAAGAGCCGCCCGCGCGCTTGAGTAATTTGTTTTCGAGAAATCCTTGGCCACAAGTTCATACGGAAGGCCTAAGGCCGCGGAGATGGCCTTAAGGATGCGGTCAACAAATGGTTCGAAACTCGATCCCGGACGCTGGGGATTAAACGACGTGATGCTTTCACCCGGCATAAGGTGCTTGATCATGCCCGGCTCAAGACTTTCTATGAATTGCCCGGCCGTATTCTTTTCATAAACACCGCTTGAAGATATATCCATGGACGCTTCTGAAGTAATAAAAAGAGAGAAGCACGCGGCGATCCTCGCGGCCACGAGTTCGGCTTCCGCGTACTCCCCAAGATCTTTGAAATATGCAAGTACAGGCGCGAAGAACGGCACCCCGCGCGTCTGGCCCGAGCGCAAAACATAGTAGAGATGAAATACGTTGCGTCTGCCGTACTCGTTAAACGCCGGTATCTCTAAATAGTCCTTTTCTCCGCTCTTAGCAAAACGTATATCCCCGGGATGCGTTTTCTGAATGAAATATGAAACTGCCTCACCTTTTTCTCCTATGCGCACGCCGGATCGGATCGATTTATCCCCTCTTTTATCCGGCGGGGTATCCAATCTGTCAGACTCAATGATCTGTAATGCCGTTTTGTACGGCCGCGCCGGATCATCAATCAACATCGGTACGATCAATGCTTCGCCGTTCTCCAATATTTGCCGGTCGACAAGCTGTTGTATCTCATAGAAATCCATACGCCTGCCCGCGTCAGCGTATGGTACCCACCTTTTCCATACCCGTTCCGCGTCTTTCTGAAATCTCCCTGCCGCCTCTTCGTCTATTTCAAGCTCTTCTTTATCAATTCGGGACTGCGGGCGAATGCCCGATCCGACCACATTCACGGTCATGGTTGAAGTAATACCTGAAGCATGCGCGTCGTTACGGTTTAAATCACGGCTCCGTTCGCGTATGTCTTTAAGCTCCGGCAGTAAGTCAGCGTCGGCAGAACCGCCGCCCGGGATCCAAGACGACCTGAGCCGGTCGCGGGAAGCGCCCCTGTATGAGCTAAATGATCTTGTAACTTTTATAGCCTCGCGATACATACGCCTTTTAAGTCCCGCGCGCGGGGAGAAGAATGAAACAATGCCGTCTAAACTGTTGGATAATTTTTCGGTTAATGGTGTTTTCATGACGGCCTCCCGAAGGAAGCGTATGTGGTTGTCCCGCCGGATCCCGCTATCTCACGACGCAATTGATCACGCCATTTTATGAGCCCCGGCAGTTCCGAACGCTGAACGGTCCGCCCGGCAATCGAATACGATTGAACAGCGCCATTATTTATGAAAGTGTTAATGGCGATCTCAACGTTTTCGAGCATTTCTTGTTTTGTGGGTGCGGCCATTGTTCTCCTTAAAAGCCCAATAAAAAAGCCCGTTCCAGCTGGTGCACCAGAACGAGCTTTTTAAAATCTATTGGGCGCTAAAACGGTGATCAGCCGTTTAGCTTTTTATCTTCTACAAGTATGATATAATTAATTCGATTTTTCAATGGGGTCGATACTACAAAATAGTACGAGGATAAAATGGCCGAATATAAGAAACAACATTATGTCCCAAGGTGCTACTTGAGATTTTTTTCAAATGACCAAACAAATAAATTAATCAATTTATACAACATAAAGAACAATCGCTGTATTAACAACGCTCCCCTAAATGACCAATGCTATGAAAAATACTATTATGGCAAAAACCCAGAACAGGAAAAAAGGTTGTCAAAAATTGAAAGCGCGGCTACATCTGCAATAGAAAACATCCTTAAAAATGGACGCTTGCCGAAAGTAAACAGTGAACAACATCTCGCATTGATTCTTTTTATTTTATTACAAACAGCCCGAACCCCCTCTGCGGAATCGGATTCCATTTGTTCGTTTACTTCTCTCATAAAAGAACTGCTTATTTACGGAAATCCACAACATAAAAAGGCGATTAAAGAAGCAACAATAAGAATGTCAAACATGCCGTCAATAAATGTTGCTTCCGCCATCAGATCAATGTTCTTATTGTTTGATTTAAAATACAAACTCTTTAGAAACCGTTCCCATGAAGGTTTTATAACTTCAGACCATCCCGCTGTAAAATATAATTTTTTATACGAAAAGAGGAAAAACCATTTAACAAAAACAGGCTTTGCTACTCGTGGTCTTCAAATATTCATACCCATTTCTTCTCGATACTGCTTGATGTTTTATGATGGCACTTCTTATAAATTTGGTTTTCTGCGGCAAGATACTATAGATGTAACAAAGCCGGAAACCGTAGACTCAATAAATTGTTTGCAACTGATAAATCGACCAAAAAATATTTATTTTGACAACATGGTTTCGTCGTCTTATGTTCAAAATATAGTTTCATCTAATCAAGGGTTGTTGGCTGACAGCAAATTTACTCTTAAAAAACACCCACAAGGTTTCTATCTTCATGAACAAACCAAAGATTTTAATCTTAAAATCCCTACCATCAGGATTATTCCCAATGCGCGTAAAGCAATAAAGACGTCTGATATACGTAACCCAGAATTATTACGACTCAATAATATGCTTTTTGATAACGTTGACAAGCAAAACAAAAAATAGGCTTTTCCTGTTTTATCCCTCAGTTTCTACACTTTTAAACTTCTTCCCACACCCACGACACACATGATATCGTACCGGCAGTCGGCTCACATAGCATCGAACATCTTTGCTTTGGCATTTCGGGCAACGTAACGGGATAAACGTAACTCCGCACTGATCATCGTCTGCCGGAGTGGTCTCTTTTACAGGCTCATCTTCTTTAATCCAATTTTTGTATCTTTTTATCCATCGCCCCATTAAATCCACGATCCCTTTGTTTTGCGGAGCCAACTCTCACGGTTCTGATCTTCCGTAACGACCTTATGAACACGCGGCGCGTTCTCCCGCCGCATGTTAAGGGCCCTTATAATATCCGCGGCCGCGAGCGCGTACACTTCGGCGTCCAGATAGTGATTAGCCGCGGATTCCTTCTTTTTCTGCCAGACCTCTTTGGCTTTGCCGGTTGTTCGGTTACGGACAAGTACTTTATGCTCTGAAGTAAACTGCGCAAGATACTCATCACCGGGATTCCTGAAGATATGCCACTTACCCGGATTCTGCGACGTAACAAGGCGGTTCATCTTGTCTTTATACTGAGTGACGTTCAGATTCCAAAGCACAAGCCCTCCTGAAATGACCGCACCTGTACGTGAATTGATATCAATCTTGTTCGCCCTGTAGAACCGGCCGCCGGTAATGTCCTCAAGCCCTTTGATCGCCTTTGCCTTATCCGGCCATTCGCGGCAAAAACGATACACCTCGTCCGTCCGGAAACCCGAATCGACACATGTCATGTAAACGCCCAAAGCCTCGCCTGACCTTACCCGGCTGTATTCTGTTTTAAATATACTCTCGATGATATCTTCCCAATATTCAACCCTGTCGGCCCGGATAAGCCACGACTCTTCGTAATAACCCCAACCGCGAATAACGTAATAGAAATGATCTTTCTGCACATCAACACCGGCCGTCAGCACCAAGACCTCATCAGGAACAACGCACTGATCATAATCACGCGCAAGATTCCGCACCTTATCGACTGTTGTCTCCTCAATCTTCTCCTCCCAGACCTCGGCAAGCCAAGAATTAACGAAATTCATCAAAAGCTCAACGTAGTCTTTTGATTTCATAAATTCAGCCGCTATATCGCTCCACGTGAGCCACGGTGAATATAGCGAACTTACCCAAAAGCCGCGGTTACGATTATGCCCATTTTTATCTGCTATCCATTCACCTGCTATCATCATTTTTTGTTTATGAATATCATCTATACGCTTTTTACAGTGGATGCATTCATACCAAGCAAGCCGGTTATTCTTGATCTGTTCGGCTGATGTTTCTTCTTTCGGCCATTTGATCTGTCCGAAAACAAATACCTGCCTTTTCCCGCAATGCGGACACGGCACATAAAACCTGCGTTGGTCGGATTTATCGTATTCGCGGAAGATGTATCCCTCGCGCGTGGTGGGTGTGGAAACTTTAACCGTTTTTTTGTTCCAAAAGGTTTTCTGTCTCTCAGAAGCCAGCTTGATAGGATCCGCTTCCCGGCCCGAAAACTTCGGGTATTTGTCTACCTCGTCCAAAAAAAGATACCGGATCGGCCGCGAGGCAAGGTCCGCAGGGCTATTCGAACCGGCAAAATAAAGTATCATTCTGTCGAAATGATATTCGAGTTTTGTAATGTCATCGGCATTTGCCGGGATATAACGGTTTAAGACCGGCGAGCACTCTATCATCGGCCGGACGCGGTTATATGACACGCTTTTTGCGTCATCCGCGCGCGGTGAAACCATCAGTGTCGGCCCCGGATCCTGATCGATAATAAACCCAAGCATGTTATACATCGATTCAGTTTTTCCGACCTGTGACGCCGCCATGACCGTTATCTCATCAACATATGGATCCGTAAACGCGTCCATGATCCCCTTAAGATATGGCGTGCGCGCTGTCGACCACTGGCCCGGCTCCGCTGACGTTTTCACATCAAGCCGCCGGAATTGATCCGCCCATTCGCTCACTGTTATCTTGGCGGGTAATACCCACTCAACGGCCCCGTACGGTACAACTGTCTTAAGTATTTCTCTTCCCAGTTTTATTGGCATTCTGTTTCCCCGCGAATTGGTCGATTATGTACCTTATTTCCTGATCCAGAATTTCACACACAACCTTCGGATCCTGCTGATAAAGCTTCGGCGCGATATGTTTCGGCAACCTTAAAAATCCGGCTTTAATGCCCCTGATCTGATTCTTCACGATGGATACGTGATCTTCGAACGGTATAACCTCGCCTTCTTTCTGTTTTAGTTCTATCTCGCTTAGTTTCGCGCGATTCTTCCGGTATTCCTTGTCCCAATAGTCCTTGCCGTTGTCCTCTTCCGATCCCTGCTTCTTGTAAAACCATTTGAAAACATCCCCGACCTTAAACCGCGCGATCTCCCCGGACGCGTCCCTGAATACCGGCATACCCTGCTGAACATACCGCCTGATCATCCGCGGGGATTTCTCGAGATACACACATAAGGTCGGCAGATCTACCGTTCCATCGATGACTCCTGTGTGCCGCTGTTCCGATTTCTCGAACTCCTCAAGCTCTTTGAGTTCTTTCGACGACAGCGACCCGCGGCCCAGCTTTTCGACAATGGCGATATAACGTTTCTTCTTGGCAATATCAACAAGGTTGCGGTTCTTTTCATCCATTACTTTCCCTTATAGCTTTTTTGCCTGTAAATTCCTCCCAGCGTTTCACCGCCACATCACAGAAGACCGGCTCGATCTCCATGGCGAAAACCCTCCGGTTCAGCCTCTCCCCCGCGATAATTTGCGATCCCGAACCGGAAAACGGTTCATAACAAACATCCCCGGGCACAGTATGAACCCGCATAGGTATGGCAAAAACCTCGGTCGGCTTTACGGTCGGATGATCAAGTCCCGGATTGCGTTTCTTCCCTTCCCAGTCCAGTTCCCATACGTCGGTATGATATTCCGGCGTTTCGGGATCTCCCGTTCTTAAAAATCCAACCGTCCATACAGTTCCGATCGCCTTATTTTTTGGCTTATAATCCGGCTTATTCCCTTTCACCCACATCAAAAGACACGGCTCATGCCGCCACGAATAAAACGAATAAGTCAAAATGACGCATGGTTTGACCCAGACAATCTCCTGATGAATCAGAATCCCGATCTCCTTGCAAAGGCCCTCGATATCAGAACGCCGCTTTGAGGCGTGCCACATATAAAGTGCGGTCTTTTCTTTGATGAATCCAAGGCCCACGGTCAAAAACTTGCGCATGAAATCCACCGCGTCCGGAATGTCGATCTCGTGATAGACGTTCGACCAGTCCCGGCCGCCGTTAGGCCTGTCGGCTCCGGTATAGTCTACGCAATACGGCGGATCCGTGGCGAACAAACTTGCTTTGTGGCCGTCCATAAGCCGTGCGACATCAGTCTCGCTGGTAGAATCCCCGCACAAAAGCCGGTGATCGCCCAAAATCCATAAATCGCCTTTTTGGGTAATAGTTTCTTTTGGCGGCTCCGGGATATCATCCGGAAGGGTCTTTCCGCTTCCCAAATTTTCCACGCCCATATCCCCGACACTTTCCCGTAAACTCTGAAGACGCAGATTGAGATAGTCATCCGCCGCCTCTTTTCGCAACTTTTCCAAAAGCGGGATAAGCGCGGCCGTCCACTGTCCGGCGATCTCGCTATTATTAAGCGTCACGTTCATCGCCTGCTCTTGGATCTCGTCAAGATCGACCATAATAGCCGAAACCGTTTCCACACCGTCCGATTGCAATACCTTGTACCGCTGATGCCCGGAAACAATCCTCATGTTCCGCTTATTAACGATTAAAAGATCCACATACCCAAACTTCTCCAGACTGTGTCTGAGACCCGCGTAAGCCTGCTCTGTTATCTCGCGGGGGTTGTACGGTGCTGGACTTAAATCCGCTACCCTGACTTCACTAATTTCCGGTTTAACATTGATTTTTGCCACGATTTTCTCCTTTTTTATGTGCCTTCATGTCCATCAAAAAGCCCTTTTTAAATCCTATCTAAACTTGTTTTTGCGGCATCTATTCGCCTATTTCCCAATAAAAACGGTCATTTCCGTCATTTTTATGATAAACATTTAAAATCTCAAAAGTGATGGACATGGACATCGTTTTTTAAACCTGTAATCACTGAAGGCTCGCGCCTCGCCCGACCCTCACCCGACACCCCCTTCCAAGGACCCGTAAACCTTCTTTTAAACACAAACCCCGAGTTATCCACAAATCCACAACCTCTACTACTAATTTTTGATAGTTATCTCTTGTTATTATCTTTTGTTAGGGTGACACCCTTGTCACTACTTCTGGTGACACCGGTGTCACCACTCCGGTGACAGGGCTGTCACCGGTGACATCAGTGTCACTACTTGATTGTGGATAACTTTTCACCCCGGCGATATTGAGTAATTTATAAATGTTCGGCTTCCCCTTCTTTCGTTCTATCGCAATAACCTTCAAAAGCTCCAATCGTTTAACCGCGCGCATAATTGTCCGTCTGGATACTCCGCAATGATATGCCAGCGTAGTAACAGACGGAAAACAGTCTTGCGCCTTATAATTAGCGTAATAACAAAGCCATGAATAAACAGCAACGCCCATGGTACCGGCGCCTTCCGAGATAAGCCTTAATGCCGCCTTATCTATCCAAAGGAATTTGCCGTCGCGCAGATCCCTGATGTCGAACTTTTCGTTTCCCATGGAAAACCTTTTCAATATGAAATAACCTCATACCAAGCCATGTTGCCTTTGAGGTTCCGCCGGATGCATTCTTCTTTGTCGATCTTCCTCACGATGCCTTGCAAAACAAAATCCCTGATCGTCCTCTCGGCGCGCAAATAATAATTATTGGTGCCGAAAGATATGACCTCGGCCTTTGAAAAGGTCTTGGTTTGCCTGCACCAGCGTAATAGCCGTTCTTCTTTTGATAAAAATTTATCTGTCTGCTCAATCATTTTCACCTCCTCGTCAATTCATCTGGCCCAGCTGATCCAGCCCCACAAAGCCAAGAAAAAGTACACAACAAACAGAAATGACTGAGCGTATAAACGTTTCCGGAAATCGATCACTGCCCATGAGGCGTTCGTAAACATCCATACCAGAAACCCGGCCGGATCTTTATTCACGTTTAACACAACCCCAAAAATAGACAGGCCCGCGAGCATCCACATCACCAGCTCTTTGAACTCTTTCGCATCCTTGCCGAACGGCCGGTTGGCTTCGATGAGCCTGCGCCGGTTGTACCAGCTCAACTTTCTGTATACGCTCTTCCATCCCTTATTAACTTTCATCGGGCCTTCCCTCCTTCCTCTTGGGTACTCTTTCAACGATAAATAATTCTTCGCCGATTTCTTCGGTAGCGCATTCGGTAAACACGCTCGCAAGAAGCGCTCCCACATCGTCGGTAACATGAATGATCACGCGGTGGCCGGACATAAGAAACGAACCGTCCATCTTTACCCGGGCTTTTCCGAAAACACCGCGCGCCGCTCGCACAGCCGATTCCATCTGTTCCTGAATCAGCTGTTTATCGATCCTTTCATCAAATTCGAACTTATACACGAACTCCATGTAATTCCTCCTCTCTGATCACCTCAGATACTCTTCAAGCCCTACTTTTCTAAATACTTCACGAATTCGTTTGATCTCATCCTGAAGGGTAGTCCGCGGGATATTCATTACGTCTCCGACCTTCACCTGACTCATCCCTTCCGACAAATACCGGCATATCTGCTTCTGCCTGAAAGAAAGGTTGGCCGTTGCTTTCGACATCGCCTCAGGAAGATCCGCCGCCGTTATTTTTATCGTTGTCTGTTCTTCAACCATCAGTATTCTCTCCTTCGTGCTGATCATTTTTTCGTCATCATCCATCGCGTCAAGCGATTCACTCTCATATGAAACTCTTCGTTTATTCGCGGCTCTTCTGCGTATAAGATCGGCTATTTTGTTACGTGTGACCCTGTTAAGGAATGTGCGCTCGGATGCCCCTGACTCGGAACGATACTGCTCTTTCATGAAAAACCAATGAATCAAACATTCCTGCAAAAGATCTTCAATTCCTTCTTTCCGAAGACTCGCGTAGTCGCGTTGCGCGCCCTTGACAGAACAAAGAATCTCCCGCAATTCCCACTCCTGAAATAATCCGCGATAGTTTTGACTAATTCGGACACCTCTTTTCTTGAAGGCGTCCGAAAAGTTTTTTTATACGTATCCGAATTATTAATATCTTTTCCTTGTAAGCGGTTTGCATCCCGATAATTCATCTGGCGTCGGCTCTCTTTTTAATATTCCTGTTAGCACCGCTTTCACGGCCTCAAAGATTCTTTGATTCTGTTTCCTCCGCTCCTCGCCTTCTAAAGGCTTGTCCGGATAAACAAGAACGAATCCTTTTTTGAACCGCTTTCCTAAGTTTGAATTTTGCCGGTCGCCCATAATGCTCCTCTATTAGCTACATACGCAGACTTTCCGAAACCTGCCGGAAAAAAGTTTTAAATTGAAAATATTTCCGTCACCCTGCCGGAAATCTGCGTATATAGATAGAAAGCAAGCATCTGTGATCCCCGACCTTAAGCACCCTAAGCCCTTGTTATAGCTTGACTTGGGATGCCTTCTATTATAGGGTTGGGTCGCATTGCGAAAAACGAATTCGAAAGGATGTTATGGTTCCGATCATTAAATCAAAGGAAAAGAAAAGATTCGTGATCTACACCCGGTGCTCGACCGACGATCAGGCACAAGGTGATTTCACGACATTGGACGCGCAGGCGCATCACTGCAAAAACATGATGGACGCCTTCGGGTATGAGCTGGCGACGAAGTTCGGCAAAAACGGAGTTATTAACGATGACGGCTATTCAGGTAAAGATTTAAACCGGCCCGGCATACAATCCATTCTCGAAAATATCCACAAACAAAAAAACAAAGCGTTCGACGGTATTATATTTTTCAGGCTTGACCGGCTGACCCGTAACCCGCGTGACCTTTACAGCATGATCGACCTTTTCAAAGAAAAAGAGATCGATTTTCTGTCGGTACGCGAGAACCTTGACAGCTCAACGGCCATAGGCCGCGTGGTTATCGGTATTATCGGGTTATTATCGGCGTTTGAAAGAGAACTAACAGGTGAGCGCGTTAAGGCGTCGGCGATCGCGCGGGCTCGGCAAGGCAAATGGGTAGGCGGAAAAACCCCGTTCGGATACAAACTCGTAAAGAACGGCGCGCCGCTACCGAACGGCAGGCAACCTCATAAAATCGAAATAGACGAGCCGTTGGCGCCTTATCTAAAAACCATCTATGAAATGGCCGCCGATAACCGCACCTTAAGCGAAATAGGAAATTTCCTTTTGAATCATAAAGTACCGACAGCAAAAAGTTCAATATGGAGGAAACAAACCGTGGCTAAAATCATCAAAAACCCCTTCTACAAGGGCGTGATCGCCTATGCCGGAGAAAAACACAAAGGCCATCATCCGGCGATCGTCGAAGAAGATCTCTGGGAGGCGGCGAACCGAGCCATAACATCAAAACTGCCGAAACACCGGTTCACCAAAAAAGCTAAAGACTATTTCCCGCGTTTGAAAAGGCTCGCGCGATGCGGCAAATGCGGAAGCTTTTTTGTCACTTCGCTCGCGCGCGGACAGGGCGGTAAGGCTTATTACTATTATGAATGCAGTCGGGCTCGGCAGAATCTGGGCTGTGACGCCAAACGCATATCCGCCTCGGCGTTCGATCAAGCCGTGATCGACTTTTTCAGAAGAGCGTCAACCGATCAGCAGGTTATCGTTGAATCTATGGTAGACGCGGTTAAAGACAGCACGGTAAAGGTCAACGTTCTTGATAAGGAAATCACGTCTATTCATGAAGAATTGAACAAAAACAAAAAAGCCGCCGAAGAACTGTTGAATCTGGCTATCGAAAAAACTATATCCAAAGGGGTAACTTACGCCAAGAAAATGAACGTTCTGGAGCAGGAAATAGCGGCTTTGGAAGCCCAGCTCTCAAAAGTCGAAGCTCAAAGGCAAGCCGCCGATATCTCAATGAATTCAGGCCAATACCTATACGAAACCCTGCGATTCGCCATGCAATATCTGGATGAGGCCCCTTGTGACGCCCAGATCGCCCTTCTGAAAGCCCTTGTAAGGGTTATCGACATCTATGACGATCATGTCATGATGCGCCTGTATGTGGGCCAACCGCTGGATGAACTACCCTGCCGTATAGACCCCGAAAAACAAGGAACTCTGCCCGATACTAGTGACATTAGTACCGGACAGAGTTCGCCTGGTCGTCCACTTTGGCGGAGAGGGAGGGATTCGAACCCTCGGTAGGGTATAACCCCTACGACGGTTTAGCAAACCGTTGCCTTCAGCCAGCTCAGCCACCTCTCCGCATTTCTAAGTTACTTAATCTGAAGGACTTACGTGTAACAACTGTTTCTCTAACAATTCGATAGAACCCTGTGGTGCTTGTTTGGTGCTTATAATCGTCTCCATCATACTCCCCAAGGTGTCTACGGACTTAGCTTTATGCCCTTGGGATAGATGGGAATACCTCATTGTCATCTTTATGTCCTTATGCCCCATCAGTTCCTTTACAGTCATAAGGTCTACCCCGTTCATCACAAGGTGACTTGCGAAGGTATGTCGTAGGTCATGCCAACGACAATGTGTGATTTTAGCACATCTTATCGCTTTTGAGAAGATTTTATCTACATTTTTAGGGAAGACTATTTCTGTATCGTAATGTTCTCGTAAGTTAATAAGTTCCCTCTTTACTACTGCGTTCATAGGACACATTTTAGGCTCATTGTTTTTTGTCTTATGAACATATATGATGTTGTTCCTAAGGTCTATATCAGACCACTTCAGCCGCATCATCTCACCTCGTCTCATACCAGTGTTAAGTGCCGTAAGTACTGCTGCCTTGAGGTATGGGTCACATACTTGTAATAACCGTGCTATTTCCTCTCTCTCCAAGTAACGGACTTTAACATTGTTCTCTCTAAGATGTTTTATAGTATCAAGAGGGTTCTTTTCAGCATAACCCCATTCGATAGCTTTTTTAAAGGCGGTCTTCATTATAGTGAGATATCGGTTCACCGTGGATGGTTCAATGCCTTCCTGAAGTTTGTGCTTCTTAAAATCTTCTATATCATAAGGTTTGATTTCATCAAGGTATTTACCCCTGCCTAGTACATCCGCGGCTGATGTAAGCCTTTGTACATCGTCTTTCCAAGAGGATTTGTTGGGTTTGGAGTATGTTTCGAGGAATAGGGTTATAAAGTCTATGAGTTTAATGCGTTTTACTTTGCTTTTATCGAGGAATTTCCCTTCGGCTATTTCTGTTTTCCGTTTGGCAAGTACTGTTTCAGCGAGTTTCTTGTTGGGTCCTATAGTTTCCCGTGTCTGTCTACCATCCACATAGTAAGATATGCACCAAATACCCTTTCTATCTTTTCTTTGGTAGACTCCTTTCATTGTTCCCTCCCTTACCCTGACGCCAAAGCCTCCAACACCATAACAGTAAACTTCCAATAGACCTGTCTTCTTCTCTGGCATCTTTTTCTAATAGCTTCTTGTCCTCCGCTGAAACTCGGAAATTCATCTGCTTATCTTTACTCACAACCCCTCCTTTATATTGTATAGCATAAGCTATACATTGTCAACCCCGTGCTAATGATTTCTCTTTATCACTATACACGGGAACAGAGTGGGTTTCAAGCCATTCATTTATCTTGTTCCTGTCGAACCTTACCAACCTCCCAACCTTGATATAGGGTATTTTCCGCTGGCTAATCCACGAGTAAATAGTGTTAACTGATACTCCCAGTATCTCTGCCAGTTCGTGGATGTTTAAGCGTTTTTCCATCTTAAATGTTCCTTCTGCGGCACATTGACTTACCTTTTCCTTTCAATAAATTTCTCAGATGGTGCCTCTTTTTCAAACTTCTCCGCTATCTTCATCATCCCACCCGCTAATACATCCCGCATACCTCTATACTGCTGCGACAACTTCGCCTTTGCTGGTGTTCTGAGCCACTTGTTCTTGAGTTTCTTTTCAAGTTTACCAAGCTTCTGCATAGGCTTCAGATACCACTCCCAGACCATATCCCCTCGGCTCAACTGGCTCATATAGTACAGCCCGTGACAATGCCTACACAGGTACTTATCCCTACCTTCTGGGCAGTACAGTGTCTTCACTTGCCGATGGCACCTGTTGCAGAGGAAATACAGCATCACCCCGCCAAAATAACATCGCTTGGGATTGAAAAATAACTTATCCTTAACTTCATAGAGCTGTTTTGTCGTTCTGTTTATGAAACTTGCCGTGATATGTACAGGCTGGGCAAAGTACAGTTCATTACTTCCCATTTGAGTTTTCGCCTTGATATCCTGCACAGTTACCTTAGCACTATATTCAATCACCCTGCCCACCGTTATCTCCTTAATCTCAAAGTTAATTATTCTTTTCTTCGGGGTTTTCTTGAGTTTCTTCTGGTTTATCAACTTCCTCAAAGATAGCTTTTCTCACCTTTTTCCCATCCCTTTTAAGATGGACGTAGAGTCGCCTTCTATACCTAAACCATCCCATAGCGGAATCTAACTCCTCTTCATCACAGTCAAACTCTTCTTTCCAAACTTTACGAGTCTCGGGGAGTTTCAACTGCTGCTCGATAATTAACATATCCTCTTCAGTGAGTCCCCTTTCCCGTTTGTACAGCTCCAACAACCCCATAATGTAAATAACCTCTTGTGATTTGCACCCTATCCTGAATATTTTGATTACGCTTTCCATTTGGACCTCCTCCCGTTATAGACCTTGCGACCTACAACGTGCTTTGCAGGGGGCGTTGTTTTCGGACTGCCCCCACGTCCGCTCTCACTTCCAAGCTCCCCTGTTACGAGAAACACGGCAGAGAGGTAGGTTAACTAACTACCGCTTCTTCCTGAAGCAACGACACATACTCGAGTTCATCGCAAAAGGGACATTTAACGGGAAATGCCTCCTCTGCCTTGATTCCAACTGGAGTATCTTCACCAAGCAGATAAAAACTGTTCTCGCACTCAAAACACTGAACTTTCCGATACTTACTCATACTACTTCCTCCTTTTTGCGTTTAGCCTTCCATCCCACCATTCGTTCATCATTGCCCCTATTATAGAGGGGGCAAGTGAATGAACAGAAACAATGCAAGTGTTCATAGCCTTGAAATAAGCAAACAGTCCTTTTGAACGGTATTTCCTATATAAAATCGTATCTGTTCACTTCTGTTCACTTTCCATCTCAAATAGATGAACAGAACCATCGTTTAACTGTTCAACAACGTCCTGAACAGTTGAGTCCTTTATTCCCCATACTGCTGCCTTGCCGTTCTTCCCTTTTTTCTCAAAGATGGTGGTGTTTGCGAGTAGGATTCGTTTTACCTTCTCTTTACTCATCTTTGTGTTAGCAACAAGCTCCTTCACTGTTTTATCCCCCGAGTCCAAACTTGCTCTGATACTTTCAATACCCACATCACCTTTATCACCATCGAGCAACTCAATCCCTACAATTGCTTTTCCCGATTTGATTGAACGATAGAAGATATCTTGACGGTCTTGATACTTGTAGAAGCACCTAATATGAACGGCATCCTTCTTTTTGTTAAATTCAAGCCCTAGAAGAAAATCCCAAGCCGCATCTAAATCAGCCGACCCACTAAGCCAAGTTGCAGAATTTTCCTTGTTCCGACCTTCATTTTTGACACAATGATGAATTATCACCATAGTTATGTCATTTTCCCGCTGGATACGTTTCAACCCGTCAATAACTGGTCCTGTGGCGGAATTACTGTTAATATCCCTCCCCCCGACAATTCGTAGTAGGGGGTCGATAAACACTATCAGGGGCATTTCTTTCGGGTCCATATCCAAGATTTGTTTCACGTCCGCCTCAAGTCGAGAGATGTCTTCTGGGAATCTCATGGATTTTGCACTACTTAAAAGTAAACCTCTCCCCAATTCCCCTCCCGATAAATTCAACAACCCTTCTGCAACCTTATAATCCATTTCATCGAGGTTAATCATCAAAACCTTAGCTCGTTTAGCAGCATATCTACCAAGAACTTTTCCACCGTTTATTACCTTCACCCCAATCACCCTACTGAGTAAACTCTTGCCACCGTGAGGAGAACTGTTCCCTTTTGGGGGACCTGCAATGAACCCAAAACCTTTTTGCAATAAATCTTCAATCACCCATTCCTCTTCTCTCTTCTCAATATCATTTGCATCACGAAACCCGAATCCTTTTATTTTTTCCATATCCGCTCCATAAGTATAACTATCACTTGTTCCTAAAAATTATGTCCTTGAAATCCCGAACCGCTCGGGTAAATTCACGGGCATTAACCATCGCCTTCCCAGACCAATAAGAACTGGACAACTCCTCACACTCCCCCCTATTCTCGAAAACGAAATAGAAGTCCCCGTTCCCGTTAGGTTCGACTCTTAGGAAGTCCATACCTGCCGCTTCCAAGAAGGCGGCTTCCATCAAATCTTTTGTTTTTGTTTCATTTCTATTCATAGTTCCCTCCATAATTTCAGTCAACGTTTACTGTAATTGAATATGCAAAAAAACTCTCTATTCCTTAGTTATTGCTTGAACCCACTGCTCTACTAAAACAGGCATTGTAATTTTACCGTCTTTAGCTCGGGAAAGATTCTTCTTTAAATACTCTACCCCACTCTCCTCAAATTTTTTCTTGTAAGAAGCGTTCAAATTCATTAAAGACAATATCGCAGCTTGTTCTAAATCAAATGAACTTCTATCTCTTCCTCCCTGAGAATAAACTTTATAAAATGCATTGTAGGTTTGCTTTACCCAAGCCGTAAAAAGATTGAAGTGCTGCTGCCCGTACATCTGCTGAAATTTTGGCAGTTTAAACTTATCTCCTAATATCTTAATTTCTTCTAGAGTAAAACCAAGATAATTCTGCAAGAAATAATAAACCGCTAAATCTTTTAAAATGGTTTTGGGATAATATTTACATTTATCATAGGGAATACGTTCTGGAGGTGGTAACAATCCTAACTTCCGATAATAGTTAAGAGTTCTCCACGTGAGAGAAAGTCCATATTTCTTGCCCTGTTCAACAAAATCAGTAAGCGGCAGTAGTATTGTGTCGGGATATGTTTCCTCTTGCGACTTGATTTTCATATTCATCTCCTTTAAATATTCACTCAACGTATAGTGTAAGTGTATCATAAAAACCAACACTTGTCAAGTTCAGTAACTTTTTATATGCCGCTTTTTTTAGATAATGTTATTGGTTTTGCCATGCGATTTTGGAACAACGGAGTTTCGTTGTGGGAGAATTATCTTGCCAACCGCTTGAGTTCTCTATACTCTTCTTTGGAGGTTCTCCACCCTTTCTCATATGTGAATTTCACTGTCTGGGTTTCACCCCCCACACTTAAACTAACAGCAACCTCCTCACCCCCAACAAGATAGAATGGCATTACAACGTCAAATGTACCGCTAAAAATAGCCCCAGGCTCCAACGTAACTTTTTCTATATATCTGTCATTAAGAAACCTTATAGCTTTCCCCCTCTTTTCTTCCATAGCACTCGGGGAAGCACCAACCAAATCTGCAAAAGGTTCAAACAAAGCACCTATCAATCCAAATCTTTCCGAGGTGCTTCTAGCATCTTTAACATTTCTTTCCCCAAGTTTAAATGCAGCATCCATTACTTCTCTTTTAGACATCACATAACACGTTTTCCCCTCAACCGTAACTTTAATGTGGCTGGGGTCGAATTCGATAGGTATTTCTGACTCATTAGTTCCTGAAATAATTATGGCAAGCCTTTGATTCTCAAGCTGGACTTGAACGACATAATCCAATCCAGATATGTTGCCCCCGTTTGTGGTGGGTCTATAATACTGTCTATCCAAGTCTAGGGGTTTGAGAAATTCCTGAGTGAATATTTCTCGTCTTGAGAACCTATGTTTTTTTCTTTCATTCCTCACAAGTGCTGGTGTTATCATTTTATCCTTAACAAGATTGTAGATAATACCGTCAACATACGAAAGTAAATCCTTGCGAGAAACGGTTGAATATCCCAGACCTGACCATATCAGATTTTGGGTATTGGTATCATATATGCTAACAATGACTCCTATCACGTACTCTGGGACATAGTATCCACCTGATACTGTAGTTGTCGTAGTCGCAGTACCAGTCGTATCACTATTGGAAGTTGCATTAAAATTTATAAAGCTGCCCGTTCCAAAAGCCATTCCAGAAATATTTGAAGAGGTATCTGCTGAATAAGTAGTAGTTGAATATGCAGACGGAGGGATGTATCTTTGTCGAACATCATCAAAAATTAATGCCGTTACTACCAAATCCGCTTCCTCCATACTATCAACGTACTCGTACCCTTCTCTCTTTAGATGAAAGGACAGATTCTGCAATACATATATTTCCCTTAAAAACTCGGGGGTATCAGGCATACGAGAACTTATAACTGTGAAAGTCTTATAATCCATCAGGCTCGAGTTCCCCTCGGAAACTAAGATTGGTGATGCCTGTACAGAATTCGATGCTAAAAAGCACAACACCACTGTCAGCACTATAATCTTCTTCATTCCTTCTCCTCTTATACTCAAACAAATTATTTAGTCACCGTCATCATAGCCCCGATTAAAGCCCCTAAGACTGTGCTGATGATTGGATTACTTGTCATGGGGCAAGTGCCAGCAACACATTTACCGTAATATCCTATAGCAAAACCGATACCGCCGCCTATAATTATTCCGAGTATGGTTTTAATCATTGTTATTCCTCACCACTAAACAATTGTAAGAAAGGGCTTTTCTTTGTTTCTTCAGTAGATACATCAGACACATTGGACATTACTTTGGATTGTTCACTGCAAGTTGCTAATAGACCCAGCACCCCGAGAATAACTACTAGCCAAAAAATCACACTAGGTCTTGCAGTTAACTCATCTGAAATAGAGTAGCGTTTTTTACTCATTCCTTCTCCCTTAAAGTTCTAATAGCCCAGATTATGAATCTTGCGATGAGGTATACAAAATATAGGACAATACCCGCCCAAAAACTCCACGTCATAATCAGCTCACCTTGACTCTGTGCCGTTTGGATTTGGTTGCGACTAATACCCCATAAATAAGACCACGATTCAGGCTTCATATATGCATACAGCCCCATGCCGATAAAAGTACATATGCTCCCAAGAAAAGCTAAAATGACCAACCCTTCCCTTGCTATGATTTTTCTAATGTTCATTTTGCCTCAGGTATTCTTTTTAGTGGAGATATCGGAAGTGTTTGCTTCCAATCTCCGTTCCCATATGTATCGCTCTCGATGATACCCCTTACAATATTAAGCCTGTAAGTGACTGTACCATCTTCAGAAACATACAACTTATATTTGGGGACAACTCTTTCTCCTATTGCCAGTAGCATAAATCCAATTAGCAACAAAAGCAGTACCACTTGCGAAAACATTTTCCAACCCATAACAACCTCGCTTGTTAACTATGCTTCCTCTAATTAGGGAAAAAGCACAACATAATTATATATCCCAGGATAGCGGTAATCCCAAGAAATGTCATTGCTTCCCGAGCATCTTCACCAAAAATAAATCCTATTTTCTTGGCTACCTTCGGAAAAAGCAACATAAAGAGTCCAGCAACTGCCCCCGAGATAACAAAAGGCAAAATACTTAACCACATCTAAACCTCACCTCTTCTTTTTCCCAACCTTCAACTTCAAAGCCAACTGCTGCTTCCGTTCTCTCTGCAGGCGGGATATGTCTTTTTGACGTCTGGTTATTGTGTGCTTGGTCATTATTAAAAATTACAACCCTATCATATTTAACAAGGCAAAGATGCCCGCTCCTATAACTACGCCAATTAGTATCTTCCATACATCACTTAATTTTTTATCTACCCCTACCCTTTCTAATTGCGAAATGATTAAACACGCTAGAATGAACGCTATTACAATCTTCATTATGACTCACCTCACATTCATTGAGTATGTTTCCCCTATTTCACAAGGTCAGACACTTCACCGTCCCCCACCTGTTCCTTATTGTCGAACATAGACCCTTTTTACCTCGGGACAATTATCACCCGTATAGACCCAAGAGCCATCCATATCAAATAAATACCGTACACAATAAGAGTCAGGTAAATTATTGTTCCTATGACCTTTCCTGTTATCTCACATATCTTTTTGTTACTGAAAATCAGGACAAACACGGACAATATCGCAACTACCCAAGTCCAGTCCATTCCCTTCACTCTCCACCGATTTATACCAAGCTTGATTAAATTACCCCTTAAGGATAAATAGAACAACCGCAACAAGCAACAATACCACTATAAGCCACAATCGCAGAGGTATGCGTAGAGCGATAAAAGCAACAATTAGCGATGGTAACCAGCCCAGCCCTAACCCAAAGAGAAAACCGTATGTTGCCACACAGTATATATAACATCCCAAGAACACCGCACAAGCAACTGCGACTCTACTAAAATTACCTACACTCTCCCAAAAATAAAACTCGTCTATGGAATTATCAACTAACGGAATACCTTCCCCATCGTCTCCCACTAAACTCCCTCCACAATCCAAACATACACCCCAGCTATCATCGTATTCTTTTCCGCATTTTGGACATTTTCTCACAAACACCTCACACCCCTTCTCTACTTTAAAACTTTGAATGACATTACAGCGTTTTCTATCTTTGAAATATTTTCATAAAACCCTCTCTCGCTTGAAGTACAAGTTATTCTATAGAGAACACTCCCTCTTCGAATATAGTAATATCGATGTTTAATTTTAACGCTTCGGGTTGCTTGGTCTAAGTTAGTAAATGTTATATATTTTGCAGGCACTCCTCCAACAATAATCTCCCCCCTATCCACCAAATTAAAATTAGGATAAATCCCAGGAGCTTGTTGAAAAAAAGCTTTCAGATATTCTTCTATATAATTTTTCCCCTTTGCTTCTATACGACTAATAATAAAATTGTCTATGAAACCATCAATTCTATTCCCTTCTGGTGCAGCAAACGCTATTCCTTTCCCTCCCCCACCTACTTCAATATCTTGAACTATCCAATCTAATGGGTAATCGATTTGGAAATTCATTTTTGGATTTCTATATACCTGTGTAGAGCTATCAGCAAAACAAATACCATTTATTAAAATTAGGGTAATAAAAATAATCAAACTATGTCTCTTCACTTTTTTCTCCTTATTCAAACAAAAAAGGCAACCTCCCTCACCTCGAGAAAGATTGCCTTAAATAAATAACAAGAGTCTATGCACCATCGCACCCCTTATTAGCTGTATCATCGTGACGATACGTCATTATAGCCCTTCAACGGGCATTCCTCAAGGATTTAGTGTCGTTCCAGACACAGACCCCTCCGAGACCCACCTCTAGGGGGGATTTTTATATTACCTCGGCATTAAAGATTAAATAAACGACCGTTTGTTTATTTGCACCCCTCAACACCGTCAGTATACTTGTTGTATGGCTAAGTCTCCTGATTTTATTACGAAGAATAATCTCGATTGGCTTTACAATTTTATCAATTGGTCTGTTGCCTCTGCTATTCTTCTCTTTATCTTTTGCCTAATAGACTACTTTTGGGGAAAAGACCCTATAACCGTTAAACAAGGTATCCTTATAATGCTTATAGGCACTCCAGTTTTAGGTCTTTTTCATGTCTTAAGGATAATCATTTGGAACAATATGATTAAAGCTTGGAAACGCAGTAAAGCAGACCCTTCAGATTAGTAAATAAACGAACGATTATTTATTTGATAACATCACAGTTTATGGGTAGGTGCTAACTACAGGGGAGAATTTCTTACTTTCTGGGGGGTTGCCCCCTTGCGGAGTAGGTTGTATCGCTGGGAGTGGGGCTACGGTAGCCTACAGAAGAAATAACAGCATTTCTAATACGATACTTGGATAGTCCTGCCTTACCCTAAAAACCCAAATTCATAAAAAAATACGCGAGATATGTGAGACCGATACCAAAACTATGACGGTGGCACCCACCCCCACAGGCGACTTAGGTCGGGGCGGCTCTTGGTGCTTATTTGGTGCTTAGAATACCGCCAGAGAGGGTTTGATAGGGGCGAATTGGTACAAATAGAGCCAAATTGGGTTATCTAATGTTTATAGGGGGTTCAGCGTATAGTGCAGTGTTTTCGGGGGTTACGGAGAATCAGCCTGTTCGTCTTAGCAAACCGTTGCCTTCAGCCAGCTCAGCCACCTCTCCGTTCTTCTTCGCCCTACAACCCTTTAACTACTGGTAGGGCTTCGAAGGAACTATCATATGTTCCTGCGAAGCTGTACCAGCGGTCCTACTTGTTTTCCGGCGAAGCAGAACACCTCTCCTCACCATATCGCAACTATTTCTACAAATCGCCCCATGGAGCTATGGCGATAAAACCTACAGCTTTGGATTTTAGCATACTTTAACGTATTTGAGAAGTATTTCTGAAAACCCCCGAATTGACTCACATTAAATGTTACCGAAGGCAGAAGAAAATTGAATCGTTGACTCAAAATTAATGTTACCGAAGAATACACCCTCTATATGATTCTGGGCATAAAACAACTTGTGTTAAAGTGAACGGTCTATCGCTTCCCAGGCGGCGCGTTGATTAGCGATATCCTGCCATTCTGCCAGCTGGATCGTTATAACGCTCCCGGGAGCGAAAAGACGCTTAATTATGTCCCTGGGGTCCTCTTCCCCGTCCAGCATAGCGGTAAGAAGGTAAAGAAGACCGCGGTAGTTATTTTCGTCCTGTTTAGCCTCGGATGAAAGCCTGTCATACTCCAGCATATTGAACCCAAGCCCGAAAAGTGAAACAAGATCGGGGTCTTCTCCCGAGTCAATTATCTGGAACACTATTCTCTCATCTTGCAGAGAAACCATCCGGCCGTCTATCTCTTCATATTTGAGAAATTTTTCTGCGCTTTCGGGCACCATTATAACGGCGCGGCCGACCCAGTCTTTGTTCTCAGGAAGGTCAAGAGCTGATATACAGCTATCTACAGCCTCTCCTATGACCCGGGGAAGATCATGTTCGGTATAAAATTCCTTTATGTCCGACCGCGCGAAAAGTTTATACGGGAACTGGCCGAGATTCTTTATTATGCGCTGTATGTGTCCTCTTGCTCCGTTAACTCTCCCCACCTGGACTACCTGACTCACAACGTTAAAATGCCCGGTCTTATGGTAATTCGACATCCCTTCCACCATACATCCTGTCCGCAGGGCCATGCGAAATTCAGCTCGCCTCTCTATCGGCTGCTTCTTGATCTCCGCTTTAATACGAGAAATACCCTCAATGCCGCCGCTCTTTTTTATGCTGTCCAACATTCCCCCAGTAAGGGCCAGGCGATCGAGCCTCTCCGCTTCAAATAGCGGGAGCAGACCATCCAGAGGCCCTTCGAGTCTCGGGGCGGCCCGGTTCGCAATGTGAGTTTGAAGTCCGGACGGGTCCATATCATTGAAAACTCCGGGTTCTTCTATACGATATATACCTGTACCCCTCACCGTACTTGTCCCCGGATAAACTATATCGGGCTCTTTTGCTTTCTCGTCGGATACCAGTATATCTTCAGTAGGCTCCGTAATAAGTATGGCGCCTTCTTCGGCTATGGAAAATATGTTGGAAAGCGCTATAAAGTTCCTTATCCGAGGTTCCTTTGCCTTTTCTTGAGCATCACGGCCGACTACCCTCGAATAATAAGATGTCAGGTAATACACATTACGGAAAAAGATAAAATCGGCTGTCCTCCCATAATTTTCAAAAGCGTCTTTCCGCACCTCCGCCATCCCTTCTCTGTCAAGAACATTGACCCTGCACGGTTTTATTGTAAGGCTTTCTAATCCGTGCTCTGTTAGAGGAGAAAGGGCTTCTGTGAACTTATGCCCTCTTGCCGCCCCGTCGGATATCGGGATCAGGCTCTGATCCGCCTCCATAGCGTAAGCGACGACCGACCAGTCCGATCTTTTCTCCCCAGATTTATCGAGTTCTTTAAGAAACATTGCGAGAGTCTCCCTAAGCTCAACAGGCTCCCTGCCTATGCCAATAAAATGTAGCACTATCCGTTTCTGAAGGTTCGGATCGTTTTTCGTCCTAAGTATGAATTCCCTCAATTCGGATGAGAGTTTCTCTTTCTGGGCGGCCAATCTCATGTCCACTCCGTGGTCCGGAAGCCCGTACGCGAAGGCCATAGCCCCGGGATTGTAGCTGAGAAGGCGGTCGGCAAGATAAGCATCTTTCGCATCTTCCAGGCCCAGATCTCTCAAATGACCTCTAAGCGCGCCTATCTCTTGCGGGGCTCGACCTTTAAGAACGGTTATTTCGATCTCGTCGGGTGAGGTTTCCGCGGAGCCGGGCGTCAAGTCCGTACTGGGAGAGACTATTTCTGTTTTTTCAGGCTTTCCTTCCGACGCGGGAGGTGCCATTGTTTTGGCTCCGGCAGGTACGGGCTTATCCGACAAAACGGGATCCTCCGCGGGAGTACCATGATATCTTTCTATTCTTGTATCAGCTCCGAAACCAGTCACATATAGGGGATCGGGGTCGCCCGCCATTACCCCGATAGGATTGACAAACTGATCTGTCCCCGTACGGGTCTCCTTTCCAGCTATAAAAGCTTCATTTACAGGTTCACCTTCTCTGTCCTGGGCATTTATCAGCTTAAGGGGATTATCCAATATCTTTCTCAAAAAGTCAGTTTCGCGCTTGTCCGTTACGTTAAGCGCTACAAATTTCTTGCCGTCCTCTCTTGCCCATTTAGCGAACAGGTTGTACGTGTTCTCTATTATCCGCCGGTGTTTCTCCCTGTCTTTGTCTTTGGCGGACAGAGAGACGATCTGCCTGTCTATGGCTTTAAACTTAGTATCCTGCTGAGAAGAAGAAAGCGCGATAGGATTCGCCCAGCCTATGCGTTCTTCTTCGATATATATGTCGTATTTCCCCGTCCTTTCCGGGTCGGCCTTCATAGTTATGGTCCCGTACCGGTTTTGCGGCGACAGATCCCTGAAAGTTACGCTTACAAATTTGTCATTATCGTGGATATATCTCTCGATAAGATTGCCGCTTTTATCAACGACAAAATGCCTGTGACCATGCTTATCCCTTATGGTCAAGTGCCCCGGGAACTCAATACCGGGCCGGTTGACCGAGATCTCAAGTTCCGTTTTCTCTATCCGGGAAAGCCTTTTCAGAATCCTTTCACTCACTTTGCCATCCGTTGTGAACAATCGTTTAAGATAGAACTTCACGATACTTTCTTTAATGCCGGGGAATATCTCTGTCAGTGAGGCGGGATTTAGGGTTTCTCGAAGGACAGCGAATGTCCCGTAAGCGAAGACCGCGGCGGTAATGAACATAATAACCGCTCCGGCCAGCATAAGCCCCATACCTCCACTTGCGCCCATCTCCGCTATGGCCTTCCCGGTTAAAAATAACGCCGGCCCGGCGGCGGAATAGAGTACGGGAACCCGCATCGTCTGCTCTTCGCTAACGACCGGCCTTACCAGAGCGGGTTCGGAAATTATCTTTTTGAGCGTACCCTCTTCAGTTTTTTCGAAAACCGCCACTATATCGGGCAGATGGAAGACCTTAGACCGATTATGAATCTGGCACAGAGCCGGCTCGTGTATTTTTTCATTGTCGGGTAAAAACCCGGCTTCTTCCAACATCATCAAATCCCGGGCATCGAGAACCAGTACCTTGTCTCCCGGTCTCAATTTATCTAGTATCTTGAGCAAAGCCCCTTTACCCGCCTCAGGACTATCCGGCGGAGCGTACTTACGACTGTACCGGCCAAAACCCTTCATTACTAACACGGGAGTACCCTTTATCTGGGACATATCCGGATAATCTGACATGGAAAAAGCATCACGCTTTTCATCGTAAGCACTCTTTATTACGCTACTTCCATCAGGCCCATCCGATAACTTCAATTCGGCTATTTTCAGCAATTCTACAGCCCTCTCAAAATCCTTGGGATCATTGTTGACAGGATAGATACTGCCGTGTCTTGCGGGGAAAGGATCCAGACCCGCAAAAGGATAGATAAAAACCGGATCTTCCCCCAAGAGAGGTACAATACCTTTGATGAGTTTGTCATAGCCTCTGAGGCGATCCTTCACTATATCCCCATCATCTACCCACACCACATCCGCGGGATCATTCCTTTCCGACCCCAGAGGGCCGGAATAAATAAGTGAACTGTCCGGCGTAAAATTCACGGTTTCCTTATATTCTTCGATAGTCTGCATGGCTCTTACAACATTCAAGTGTATGGTATCCGAAATCGACTCGAAATCGGCTTTTCGTATCTCGATCTTCCGCATCAACCGCCTTGTCGTTTTAAAGATCAAAGTCCCTATAACGATCAGAGCGGGGCCAGCCACCATAGCCATGCCTCCGTAATGCCAGGAAACCAATATCGCCCCGGCTATTGAGGAAAGTGTGATAATTGTCCGCGCGGCCGGGCCCGGATCCGCGGTCCATACTTCAGTCCGCGCTCTTTTGACGAGATCGTCAAGAACGTTGAGTTTTTCTTCATCGCCATGCGCAAAAAGTTCCCCGAGCTGTTTTTCGATGTCCTCATCCAGATCTTTTTTCTCGATAATAGATCTGATATGCTTCAGCGCGTCACGCAAATATTTAAGTGCTCTCTCGTCAGCATATTCATTTACTTCAAGTTCGTCGATCTCTGCCTGTATGTTCTGTTCCGTCAGGCTAAGAAAATCGAATTCTCCCCGGATATGGAACTGTTCTATGTCCTTGATCCTTACTAACTGCCGTATTCGATCCTCCCCTTTTTCAATTTCTTGTAGTTGCAATCCGATAAAACTGTCTTTATCTTTACGCGAACCGGGGAAAGCCCTTTCGAGACTGATCTTAACCGCGAACAGTTCTTCCCGCATACGAGCAAGAAGTTTGCTTCTGTAAAATACCGCCTGACGCGACAACTCTTCATAACTGGGATCCAACAAAGACGGAGACTGATATGGGTTTTCATCCTTTCGGGCAAGATCTTCTTGCGGCCACACCGGTAGTAATCCCATACCCGCCAGTAAAGTCCCGGGAGCCGCTGTTCCCGCGAACCCGCCGAAGAGTCCGGTAAGCCACCCGAGCGACGGCAGAGCGTCCCCCGCGAAATACAGATACGTCCTGAGGAACTCCGCCGGGCCGAGGAAACTTATGCCGAAAACCGCCGCTGTAGCGATAATTCCCGTAAGAGCCGTAATACTAAGAACTGTCAGGAACTCTAGTCCCGCGACCCCGGCATCTGGAGGATCTCTTCCGGAGCTTTGCTTGCGGATACCCACAGGAGTTTTCATTGCTACAGACGAGGGCTCGCCCTCAAATGATCCTGGATCGGGGATCACACAGTCAACTGGTTCGGGGGCTCCCTTTACCGCCTCTTCCCAAGGCCACCTAAAAGGTTCATTGTCTTTGAGTCCTGCGCGTATCTCATTTATCTGTCGCGATGTCAGCGTTAAAGAAGGCTGTTTAAATCTTTTCTCGATTATGACATCGGATGAAATCTCTTCCATTGGAATTATTATCCCGTCAATCTCATCATAACTCCCCTCATACAACCTGCCTCCTTTTATAACGAAAAGGGGCATTTTGTATTTATTAAGCATTTTAAATATCTCTTCATGGCCTACTATATCCGACGGCCCCCCTTTATGGCTCTTATCCAGGCATATGTAAAAACCCGCTACTCTGGGGTTCTTTATCCTAAATTCATTATAACTTCCTGGCCCCTGAGGCTTCCTTTTGTCAATCGCTAAGTCAACAGATTCCGCAATAGACTCACCTCTCATCTCAAAACTTGTGCTGGTATCAGTACCCCATACACCGGTGGAAACAACCCCTGCATCTTTTTCATAGGCATACTCGATCTCTCCACCATCCAGGATTACTCCCATACGCCCCCACATATTATCTACACCATCTCCATCATCTCCCACTTTAAAAGATGATGCAGATATGGAGCGCCGTAAATTTAGCAATACCTCTAATCTCACTCGCCAATCCACTCCATTCTTAAATGGGGAATTATCTCCGGGAATGTAATTCGGCAGTATACTGTGAATAAAAAGAACCTTCTTCTCCTTTGCAATGTCTGCCAGTTTAACTGTGGCAGGTGATTCAGCAGGCGGTTCAGTAGTCGACTCTTCTAAAACTGTCCCAATTTCTCCGGGACCTTCAGCAACCATAAAGGACGTGTAGATGCAGATGGCCTTGATGAGTTCCTGTAAAGGCAACGAGCCGTTGGCAGGACCGAGATCGGGGTTCTTCGCGTCCAGCATCCACCCTTTCCCCTTAACCCAGCCTGGCTCTTCAAGAGGTTTGGACGGAAATTCTATTTTCGTTCCGCTTTCAAATAACCCTTCGGGAAATTGTTTACCATTCTCTAATATCTCAACATAATCTCCATTCATGAAAAAGGCCATCTGTCTGGCCAGCATGTTCCAATCTATATACGAAGCCGCTATATCATCACTCTTCCCGGTAAAGGTGTCATAACTGATCTTGAATTGATCTCTCATCATCCGAGCCAAAGATTCCGGGTTTTCCCAGGGAAGCATGCCCGGTTGATCTTTCAGACGTTTTCCTTCGATCAGGGCACAGCTAAGCAGATAATTACCCAGAAAATGAGCCAGGAGAAATTTACCTCTCTGGCTTTCAGTAAATCTAACAAGCCCGATTGTCCTGCCTCCAAAACCGACATTTTTTTGGTGACCCTCGAGCAAATATTTAGAATGCGGGCTTATGAATTTCGATAACTCCGATAATGTCATTACCTCAGGGGTATCAGCTAAACCTGATCCACGCACATTAGGATACTTCTGCTCCCAAGCAGATAGTTCTCCCGGACCCTGTCCGGATCCAAATCCGACGGCCGGCAAAAACATCATATCCACCATAGGAATATATTTCCCGCCATCGGATCGGCCTTCACGCCCACGCTGCTTGTCATGGAATAATTCCGTTATATCGGGATGAATTAGCCCGTATTTTGCCAGCAAGAAAAGGTCTGTAAGATTTTTTCTATACGCTGATCGAGCTTCATCTTCGCCCTCTATTTCATGTAGATATGTGAAATAATCTTTGTCTTCCGTAATATATGCCATTACTTTGTAGCGGTCATCTGCCGCTTCTACCGTCCCCGCGCCATCCAAGGAGGTGTTCAACCTTTTTACAACTGTCCCCGCTGTTTCGTCTTGTGCTATATGCAAACTCCCGTGAACCATAAATGTCCCCAATGCCTCCGGATAATTCCCCTGTAACGGCACCCCTTCATTTTTAAGACTATTTAAATACGTGAAAAACTTACTTTCACGAACAAGCTTATCCGGATCTTCTCCCGTTTTCTGGAATTTGAAAGCTATATACTTACCATCTTCTGTCGTATACACAATGGTTCTTCCCATAATTCTGTGTATCCCATTAATTTTGTGTCCACTCGGGATTTCTTTCATATCTACGAATTGTTCTTGGTCAACACTTTTGAATTCAGGGGGAGAAAGAGGAAGCTCCAATAAAGATAAAGGATCGGGATCCTTAATGACCCCCCCGGCAAAGTTCGCAACTGAAGAATCACTCCCTCCGCCGAATTTAAGGTTAAGTTTACTTGTTTCAGTAACGGCTTCAACAATTGCTCTTTCCGGATGAATGCCGTGTTTTATCATTTCTCTTACGATAGTACCAATGCTTGAGACGCGCGGTGATAAAACATTTTTATCCTTTTCGATAAATCCACGGATTATTGTGATTACCTTTTGACGTATTGTGCTTGTATCTTCATCAGAAATACCTTCCCGAGGTTCAAAAAGCGTTCCCCAAACCGAGTTTAATTTATTTAATCTTCCGTCAAACCATTCAACAATATAGTCTGCTGTTCCAGCCTTGCCTTCTTTGCTCAGCTCGGACTTATGCGCAATGGCGTCCCTCAGTTCATCTCCGATCTTATGATCAACCGCCACGTCAGAAGCAAAATCAGGCAATTCTTTTTTAAGCTCTTCTTTGAAAGTCCTTATAACCTCCTTGATGTTCTCGACCTCGCGAATTTTATATAAATATATTCCGACATTTTGTGACGAGAACATTCTGGCAACAGCATCACGATCTTTAATTTCTCTTGCGACGCCGGAAAAAAACGATAAGTATTCCGCAATACTCAAAGCGTCATTGGATCCATCGCGCCCCTGAATCATTAACACAAAAGTAGTAAGGGAAACATCGCTGAAATCATATTTCAACGACCTATAGATATCGGTCCAATCCTCCAGGCTTGATTTAAGCTCTTCAAAGTTATCTGCTCTCGTACAGGCGAGTTGAAACTCCGCCAGATGGCAATCGTCCCCTAAAACAAACCGTCTGTTTGTCGCGCTAATGTACCCGGCAATAAAATTGATCATTGTTTCGTAAATTTCCTTGCGGGAAACTTCCCATTCTTTTTCAAGAATGGCGTTGCACATCCCCACCCCCATCGCAAAATCTTTCAAGAACGTATTCATCTGCTTTTCAGTCTTTAACCTCCCCGAAATGATCCCTATATTCTCTTTTAACTCTTCTTTCGTCTCCGAAAATACCAATAGCGAAAGTACTAACGCTTTAAGGTCATATTTATTCACACCGGACGAATCGGCATGTAGATCTATAATGTCAGAAATGCTCGTATTTTCCATAGAAGCGTCTTCTTTGATTTTCTTGAATTCTCTTTCAAATTCTTCACTATCTGTTATTTCTTTTGCCAGTTTTTCCAGAATTCCCTCTCGCCACAGATCTCGCGCGAACGGTAAGGACTTAAAGAATGAGATCAGACGGTTTAAAATCGCCCGAAACGAAAAGCTTGCTCCTATTACCGGCGCGCCCCCCGCGGTTATGAACTCACCACTTCCTCCCACCCCCCCCACCCCCCCCCCCCACCCCCCCCAAACCGCCCCCGCCGCGTCGTGAATAAACCACACAAAACCCCCCC